>JAOZTW010000115.1 GCA_029938985.1 Bacteroidales bacterium
TAAAATTACAACTGTTTGATAATTATATTATTATGAAAGCAAAAACTTTAGTATAATAATATCAAGATATTTGGCATGTTTCATTACCACTAAAACAAGTTTAAATAGTCTATTATTTGTTTTAATATGCCATAAACCATAATCTTTAAAAGTAATTAAAAATTAAAAAATTGGTTTACACCTTAAAGTTCAATTATTTATATATTTATTTGTAAAAAAAATACAATTTAATTCTAATATTTTGGCGTTTTTCATAAGTGTAAACTACAAGGCATTTTTTTTTTTAATACCGCAGTTTACTTATTGTAAATGAGGATTTTAAAATAATCAAAACAACGTAGTAATTTGCATTTATGAAAAATGCCAAATAAAACGAATTAAATCTTGTTACAGTAGTTGAAGAATGTTAGCTAAGCTCGTCAAGTTTAACATGACTAATTTTTCAACGATTTTTCTTCAAGCATGGAGCTTGACTAATATACAATTATACGTAAAGTGTCCACGCTTTACACAAATTTTGCTATCAAACCAAAAGCAGATAGCCAAAAAGTTACTTAATTTCAAATTATAATTACGATGAAAAAAATATTTATCATAAGTATTGTTTTATTATTTACAACTCAGTATGTTGTGGGACAAAAATTATCTGATATAGATAAAAAAAAGATAAAAAATGAAAAAGATAAAATTGAAAATCTAAAAAAGGGTTCAAACAACGAAGTTGCTATTTCAAATTCGTATCAATTTATTGCTTTCACTTATCAAAGCAATGGTATGTACGATGAAGCTATGCAGTATTTTACCGAAGCATTAAATGCTACAAGTAATATTGTTAATTTAAGAAGCAATAATTCTAATATTGGAGAACTGTTGATAAAAAAAGGTAAACTTGAAGAAGGACAAAACTATAATTTAAAAGCCTTAGAATATGCAAAACTAACTAAAAATAACCAAGTTATTTTTAATACAAAAATTAAAATAGCTCAAACTTATGGTAAACTTTATAAATATACTGATGCAGTAACATACTATGAATCATCTTTGGTTAATGCTAAAAAAATAGGTAAAACTAATAAAATGAAAATAAGTTTAAAAGGTTTATCTTCTTCATATTCTAAAACTAATGAGTTTGATAAACTCAATATTGTAAATTCACTTTTGTCTAATACAGGACTTTTGCCAGCTGATTTAGATGTTTTAATAAATTATGGGAAACCTGTAGTAATAATTGAAGCTCCCCAAAAAGAGGTGCAAAATATTGTATATCAAATGGTAAACAACGAAGGTTTTAAAGATTCAATATACAATATTTTTAATGAAAAACAAAAAAGAATAATTGATAGTATTTCGGTAATTGAAAAAGCGATTCAGGCAGATTTAGAACTAACAAAAAAGGATTTAGCAAAAAAAAGAAATGTTGTTTCAAAACTTGCACTTGTGGTAGAACAACAAAAAAATGCTCTAATAATTTTTGGTTCACTTTTATTGATAATTATTGTTTTAACAATAATAATATTTGTTGAACTTAAAAAAAACAAAAAACAAAATAAAATTCTTGCAAAACAAAAACAAGAAATTCAGTTACAAGCTGCCGAGTTAAACGAAAAAAATCAAGAGTTAGAAACGACCTTAGATAATTTAAAAACAGCACAATCGCAGTTAATTCAATCAGAAAAAATGGCATCGCTTGGTAAACTGGTGGCTAATATTGCTCATGAGTTAAACACTCCGCTTGGAGCAATAAACTCTTCAATTTCTACTCTTGATTCAACGTCGAATAATGTTTTTGAAATGCTCCCAAAATATATACAAACATCTTCGTCCCAAGAATTTGAACTTTTAATTGAGTTGATAAAATTGGCAGAAACCAACAACGATTATATTAGCTCACGTGAGGCGAGAAAGCTGAAAAAGAATATTAAAAAACAATTAGACAAATTAGGTGTTGAAGATTATAACTATGTTGCAGGTATTTTAGTAGAAGTTGGTGTTCACAATGATTTTGAAAAATTTGTTCCTATTTTCAAGAAAAATCCAATTGAACCACCTATGGAAACTATTTATAATATGGCAATTAATTCCAAAATAAGACAAAATATTAAAACTGCTATTGAAAAGGCTTCCAAAATTATTTATGCACTTAAAAATTATTCACGAAGCACATCTTCTGAAATAAAGATTGAAGCTGATATTAGAAAATCTCTGGATAGTGTGCTAACAATTTATCAAAACCAATTAAAACAAGGTATTAACGTAACAAAAAATTATTCGGACATTCCAATTGTCATGTGCTATCCAGACGATATTGGTCAAGTATGGACAAACATTATTCATAATGCGGTGCAGGCAATGAAGGGAAAAGGGGAGCTTGATATTATTGTTGGTCTGGAAAATAACAATATTTCTGTTTCGTTTAAAGATACGGGAGTTGGAATACCAGATGAAATAAAAGACAAAATATTTATGCCGTTTTTTACAACAAAACCAGAAGGAGAAGGTACAGGACTTGGTTTAGATATAGTTATGCAAATAATTAAAAAACATAACGGACAAATTAGCTTTGAATCAGAAGTAGGTAAAGGAACTACTTTCAATGTGTTAATACCAATAAATTAATTCTAATTTAAAAAGCGTAAAATATTAATGAAACTTATCAAATTTTGGCTCTTATAGACAATTGAGGTCTCATTTATTGATTGCACCAGTGGAGCTACATTGATAGAATTATATAAATTTGAGTAAATGTATCCCCGTGGTGTGCAACAAAAAATCACGTCTTTTTTACTCGCAGATTATAGCACCCCGCTGTGGTGCAATATCCATATTATCAATTAATTCTATCGTTATTTTGCACCGCTGGTGCAATAAAATAGATGAAAATATTTGTTTTTGAAAGTTATTTATTAAAATAAATAGCCCTTGATTTTCTATATGAGCCAAAATTTTTAAGGTGTAAACCAATTCCTAATTCTTAATTCCTAATTTTTAATTATTAATTATTAATTTTTAATTATTAATTATTAATTTTGTTGAGCTGGTAGATTGGTATTTCCCGAAGCTTCAAATTCAATAATAATTTCGGAATACCCCATTAAACTGAAAAAACTCACTAATACATCTGTTGCTGTAGTTTCTGCCATTTCAATAGTGTTTCTACTAATAGCAGCGTCCGCAAGTTTGGTTAAGCATTTGTTTTTCACTAATTTAATATCATCGTAAGAATAATTTTTCTTTTTTGCAATAATAACTTCGTATCCATACACACCCTTCTCTTTTTTGCTTTTCTTACCTTTCTTTTTATCATCGTTGTTGCCAAGTAAATCTTCTTTGTATCTTATAAACCAAGGATTTATAATAGTATCTAATAGAGACGGTTGTGGTATTTTGACTCGTAAAGTATCTGTACTCAAGGTATCTATACTGTTGTCATGCAAAACCATAAGATCCATTCCGGCAATAACTTTCCCACGTCCAAGATATACAATATTATTGTTTTTAATAAAATCTGCAATCTTTCTATCTTTTGAGTTTAAGTCTTCCTTTATTTCCATAAATGTTTTTTCGGCAAGCTCTATTTTTTTATTTACAGTTCTTAATTCCTTAACTTTGACTTTTCTTTGTTTATTAATTTCGTTTATTTTTTTGGTAACTTCTTTTTTCTCTTTTCGTTTTTTAAGTTTAGAAAGTTGTTGTTCAAGAGAATCTATTTCAGTTTTTAAGCTGTCATTTGCATTGGAAATCAACTTTTTTTGTTCTCTTAAATTTAATACTTCTTCTTCTGCTCTATTCAATTCTTCATTTTCCGACTTACCATCAATTCTTTTTTTATATTCTTCTAAATATTTGTATTTTACAAACATTCTATCAAAATAAAGCGAATCTTTACCTATTGTGTCTGCCAAAACATCATCGTAGGCTTCAAATAAATCGGCATAAACTTCTCCATAATACTCTGCACAAACGAGTTCGCCTATTTCTTTAATTTCTTTTATAAGTACTGGAGTTTCAATTAGTTTTACCTCATTTTTTTTAAAAAGGTTAAATTGTGGAGGTAAAAGATTTGTGAAAGCAACTGCCATATATACTATTGGTATTAAGAATAAATACCAAGTTTTCTTTAAAATTTTTATTATTATTTTTATAGTCATAATATAATTTTTTTTATTATTAAAGGATAAAATTTTTTGAACAAATAAATTTCTAACGAAAGTTATAAGGAATGATACAATTATTCAATGGTTCAATGATACAATTATTCAATGATACAATGATACAATTATGTGATTACAAACCAATAGATTAAAGAAATACAAAAGTGTAAAAACTTTTGTATGGGTACTTATATTATTTTTTAGTTTCAGCTTCTTTACTTTCATCTGCTTGCTCTTCATTATTATTTTTTTTGTCTTCTTCGTCTTTAAATTTAATATAAATTTCGGTAAAACCTATTGAACGTAAAATAGGTTCGAGAAATTTGATAGTATTTTTTTTTGCCGTTTCGGTAATTCCGAGGTCTTTTATTCTTTGTTTTATATCATCTTCGGCTTGTCTAAAAAGCTCATCTCTTTTTTCGAAATTAAAATTTTTCCAAGGAGCAAGTTTAGAATCATAGGTGTATCTATCTATAACTCTAAAAGAATTAGATGGATACGAAAAACTTATAATTTCAATTTGTGGCAAGGTAAGATTAATTTTCTTATCTTCAATAATAATATCTTCTTCTTTTAATTTGTTTAAATCTATTCCTGCCTTGATGCGAGCTTCTGTTTCTGCAAAAAAATAGGTTTTTATTGCTCCTTCATTTTTGGACGAAACTACCTTTGTTATAGTGTATTCAACGGTAGATAACTTTGAAGAACTTTTAAGTTTTCCAACAACAGTAGAACGATCGGGACCTGTTTCACAAGAGTTTAATAGAAATAGAAAAATGCTTGCAAAGCTAATAAAAAGTATTTTTTTCATTTGTTTATATTTAGAAATTTTTAAGGTGTTAGGCATATCAAAATAAATAATTAACCATTTAAACTTGTTCTTTTGAATTTTATCTTCTTCAAAAAAATAAGCAAATATCTTGATATTATTATATTTATTGAATTGGTAAAAATAACATCGCTTAAATTGGTTAATTATTTATTTTAATATGCCTTAGCTATAAAATCCCTCAATGAGGGTTTCATTTGATTTAGTTTAGTTTTAAAATAGTGTTGTTAACTTTACAAAGAAATAACTTTTTTTATAAAATAAAAAAAAACTGTTAAGTAAAATATATTTTATTTTTTAAAATACTGATTTAATGTTTTATATGAAATAACAATTTTGTTTTTTTTTATAAATCTAAAACAAACGCACCTGAGTCTGGAACGGAATAATATTTTATATGCAAATTTTTACATTCTGTTTTCCATTTTTCTATTCGCCACGATTTGTTGGAGGAGTCAAAAATAATTTCTTTAAGAGTAAAAAGTAAATCTATTTCTTGAATTGAGATATAAATATTGTTGGAAAGCACAATATAATCTAAATCCATTTTTGTTTCAGTTGTGTTTTGTAGAAGTTCTTTATCTCTAATAATAAGAAATTTATTGTTTTTATATTTAAAAAAACCTTTTTTAAATATAGAATTTTTTAACACAAAAGCCGAATCTACAATTGCTGTGTCAATATTATGTAATTCTCCTTTTTTATAGCCCAAATTCAGCCAATTGTTTTTTATCGAAAATTCAATAATAAATTCATTATTTCCAATAATAGTATCGCAAAAAAGATAATTATTTTGGTTGTTTACAATATTCATAGCCGAAGCACTCCTTAAGTTATATATAAACAACTGTTCGTTTTTGATGAAATTATTATTTTGAATTATACCAACTGTAAGCCAAACAATTAGTACTGTAAGTGCCATTTGTAAATGTTTTTTTTCTTTATAAATAAAAAACAACCCAGATGTAAAAATAAAAGCATAAAAAATTAAAACTTCTGGTTTTGATATAAAAATATTTTTGATAGCAGAAAAAGGTAGGTTTTCAATAAAATTAACTGAATAATTGAGCGAAACTACAACAATTTTCAGAATAAAAGCTACAATTTTTGCAATTATTGGTATCCAAGACACAATAAACAAGGTAATTGCAAAATATAGAATTATACTTGCAAGAGGAATTACAACTATGTTGGTTAGAATAAAATAGGTAGGAAACTGATGAAAAAACAGAAAACTAATCGGCATTGTTCCAATCTGAGCGGCAATTGAAACCGACACTAAAGCCCAAACTTTATCTCCTAACCAATTTTTGATATAAAAGATATTATAAATTTTTGGTTGATAATAAACTATGGAAATTACTGCGGCATAAGAAAGCAAAAACCCAACAGAACTAATATTGTATGGATTGATAAGTAATAATATAAAAGCAGAAATTGCAATTGTATTATAAATATTTGAAGGTCTTTGTATTACACTTGCAATACATATAACACTAAACATTAATGCAGACCTTACAACAGAAGGAGAAAGTCCTGAAATACAAGCAAATATCCAAAGAATAAAAATAATACAGACCGCTTTAAATATTTTTCCAATTTTGTTTTTATTTAAAAAAGAGAGTAAAAAACTGATTATCATGTATATAATTCCTACATGCAGACCCGAAACTGCCAAAATGTGCATAGCACCAGATGCGGCATAGGCTTCTCTTGTTTCAGGGTCTATTTCGTTTTTATACCCCAAAGTTAATGCTGCAAGAACGGCAAATTCTTGTTCTTCAAATCCATATTTTTTATAAATATTTAATAAATAATGTTGAGCTTTTTTGGCGAGCAACATGTGTAATACTCCATTGTTTTCGCTCAAAAGTTGCCAGTTTTTGCTTGGTATATATGTTTGTAGATGAATACCTTTTTTGGCAAGATAGTATTTATAATCAAATTCGTGAGGGTTGTTAGAGTTTAAAATGGTTACTATTTGGGAGTTAAACACAATTTTATCTCCATATTTCAAATGAGCCGACAAGCTGTCTTTTTTAAAATAAACTATTGATTTATAATTAATAACTTGTGTAGCCGATGAGTCTAATTTTGTCTCAATCTCAATTGTTGTTTTATACGATTTTGTTTTTTCTTGAGGGGTTTCAATAACAACAGCAGTGTAGCTTGATTGATTTTCAAAAATAGCATTATTTGGTGGTTCAACTGTTTTATAATTAGTTAAATATATTCCAAGTACTATTAAAATTAGGTTGGTTAAAACACCATAAATCCAACGAGTTTTATAAGATTTTGCGTATTTTTTGGATATGGATAAAAATAGAATTGATAGAACAAGAAATATTATAATAAAAAATAATTGTTGTATTGCAATTTCAAATTGTATTTGAATTAATATACCAGCTATCAGAGGTAAAACATATCGCACAAAAGGATATTTATGCAAATCTTCTATCTGAAATTTATTATTGTACATTAATTCTATTTTATAATATGTGCCTACTCTTGTCAAGCGTTTACGTCTGACACATATATAATTATGCGTAAAACGTCCACACTTTAAACGATTTTTGTTTTCAAACTTTAAACAGTTAGCCTAAAATACCACTTTATTGAAAAACTTTGTTTTTATAAAAAACTGTATTTTAAGGTGTAAACCAATTTTTAATTCCTAATTCTTAATTTCTCATTTAATTGATTAATAGATTTTTTATTAAGTTTTGCTTCCTCGGCTTCTTTAATAATAGTTTCTAAAAACAGTTTTTCAAAATTCAATCCTATTTCCCAATTTTCATAATATAGATTAAATAGCCATTTTCTATCATTATGTTTTGAAACAATAAGTTTTTTTACTGCCTTAGTATCAGATGTATCAGATAATGCTTGAACTTTTAACATTAGTTCTGCTATCATCATTTTTCTGTATTGCTTATCTTTATTCTTCTTTTTCTTCTTTTTGTTTAATTCTGGAGCAATTAAATTTAATGTTGGATAAACAGAATCTTTATCTGTTTTAGAATATATGCCTGCTAATTTTTTCAATACGTTTTTATCGTCTGGGTGGATTTTTAAAGCCTTATTATAATACGATTTAGCCAAATCTATTTCTCCCTCACTATTAGCAACATCTGCCAATACTTTTATTACAACAGAGTGATAAGGGTGTACTTCGTGGGCTTTTAGTAATACTTTTTTCCCTTCTTCCAATTTCTTCTGAAGCACTAATCCAACTCCTTCGTACCAATAGATTGGTAAACCTGCATGGTCTAAAGTTGCAAAAGTTTTATTAGCCTCAATAGCATGAGGAACTGCAAGATTTAGTTTGTTCTTTTTCTGCATTGCAAGTATGGTCTGCAATTTCTTTTCTGTATTAACTCTTTGAATACCAGCAAATATTGCCACAGACATTATTATCAACGAAACTACTGCAATGCTCGCAACTATAAATTTGTTGCCTGTTTTAGTGTTTGCCTCTTTTTTGGTAAGATTATGGTAATTTGCTACTATGTATGCAAAAATTAAGTGTAAAAATACTTGTGATTCTATTCTCTCTTTTGGAAAACTAAAAAAGGAAAAACACATATAGGCTACAAGACCAAAAAATAGTGCAAGGCTAAATAATTTTTGGTTTTCATTGTCCGATTTTCTAAAGAGCTGGAATAAAAAGTAAAATATTGTTCCAAATATTGCCAAAAATGCCAGTAAACCAATTATGCCAAGCTCGGCAAGAATCCATAGATAATCGTTGTGAGGTCTTACAGGATATTTCCAACCTTTTGCAGTTTGTTCTCCAATACCATATTTTAAAACTACTGTTTTCCAGTTTGCTGCACCAACTCCAATTATAAAATTATCTTTTATCACTCCCGATGATTTTTCCCATAATTCGAAACGGTGGTATGTGCTACCAGATTTAAAATCTGTTCCTTTCTTAACATGATTTACTATTGAGTTTTTATCGCCACTTACAGTATAAATTATAGCAGATAAAGCAATTATTGCAACAATTATACCTGCTATTTTACCTGCTGATAGTAATCTTTTTGGTAATGCTTCTTTTTTGTTTACAAATAATAAATAAATAATTATTGAAAATAAAGAAGCAACAAAAAATGAAACCCAAACTGCTCTGGATAAGAAGAATACAATTAATACTATAGAAAAAACACTTGCAATGGCACTTGCAATTTTCCAAAAATTATGTTTTAAAGTAACAAAACCATAAATTGTAAAACCAAGTGTGATTAAAAGTGATTGAGAAAATAAATTTTTGTGGGCAAAATTACCTCTTATACCATAAATTACTTTTCTAATATTATTAAAACCGTTTGCATCTACAAGTTCGTAAATATTTGCAAGTCCTGTTAATGAGATTATTAGAGAAAAAACAACAAACAATTGTGTTATTTCTTTGCTGGTGTCTTTGTTTTTTGTGAAAAATAATGATAGCAAAGCAAACAAAGCAAAAAACGTGAATATTTTCAGGAAATCAAAAATTGCCTCAGATTTATTTATTGAATAAGTATATGATACTAAGGTTAATATCAAAAATACTACGTAAATAATAAATGTTGGTTTCTTAAATATACTAAATTCATAACTTGTGAGGTTGTTTTTAAAATTAATAAAATAATAAACTATAAACAATGAAACAAAAATTGCTGTTGCTACAAAACGTGGCATTAAGGTATTATCCAAAACTTTTGCACTATATATACTTGGTACTACAACAATTACTAATCCTAAAATTAGATATATTATTAATCCAAAATCGTTTTTTATTGCTATTTGTTTCGACATGTTTCGTTTTGTCTCTTTCTTATTTTTTCTTTTTGACATTGCTTTAGCTTAATTTATAGGGTATAAAATTTGATTATTTAAACCGTAAAATTAATTTTTTATATTTAAAATATCAAAAATATGTTAATTATTAATTACAAAATTTAATAAATATTATGTAATTGTTGGAATATTAACACATTAAATAGTTTAATATTATATTTTTCAAAATCAATAAAATTTTAATTATAAAAAAATTAGCTACTCTCGTACATTTGATTTTTTTTATGATAAAGTTTTACCTTTGACAATGTTTTTCATTTAAACAAAGTTGTAACTCGTAGTGCATTAAGACGTAAGTACCTAAATTAATTGTAATAACCTTTTGTTGTAAAAATCTTCAAATTAGTACTTGTCATGCTATTCAGACGTTTCCAAGTCCCCTATTTTTGCCATAAGGCAAAAAATAAGGGACGTTTGAAAGTCTTTTTGTATAACAATACTTTAGGTACTTATGTCTTAATACAGTAGTATATTCGTGGTAGCCACAACTTTGACAATGTTATTCATTTAAACAAAGTTGTAACTCGTAGTATATTCGTGGTAGCCACAACTTTGACAAAGTAAAAAAACTTTGTCAAAGGGATTTTTTTTAATGAAAATGGTTTATTACCAACTAAAGTTTTTGTTTTCATAATAATATAATTATCAAACAGTTGTAATTTTACTACAAAAAGATAATATATTAAAAATCAATAAAAACATTTAATTGGCATAATGTCAGTATTTTACAAGTAGTATTACAAAAAATTCATTTTATGCAATTTATAAAAAAAAACTTATTTTATCAGGCTTTGTTCTTAAAAATATTATTATAAATTTGTCTATATTT
>JAOZTW010000116.1:0-6021 GCA_029938985.1 Bacteroidales bacterium
AAGGTTATTACACATAAAAAATATTACCCTATGTACTTAAGTCTTTATACACTACTTTATTCATAAATTCTCGTTATGAAAATTTATGAATAAAGCGAGTTAAAAATTAATTCGTAATTGTTAAGTTTTTTGTTATATTTCCAACCGAAACTACTATTTCATTTTTTTCTCCATTAAAAACAATTTTAACAAAAACACGCCCACTTGTTTCATCATATTTTTTAACCACTCCATCAATAAAGCTTCCCATATAAGGCACTTGTACATTATCTCCTTTATTAATTTCCAATTTTATAGGAATTGCAATACAGTCTAAAATATTTAAAACTTTCATTTTTCCTGCCCAAAAACTTTTCGCAAGCACTTTATCGCCCTCAATTCTAATTACTTGATAATGTAAATAATTATTATCTTCTTTATAAGCAACAGAAGTACCAGCCTGAAGTTCTTTTTTTATTTTAACAAAAGTTTTAGGAGCTAATTGCTCTTCCATTTGCCCTATTGGTATTCCTTTATCGTTGGTTGTTTTGTTTTCGTAAGTAATGTCAAGGTATTTAGCCACAGGACTATCTGTATTTGTTGCGTCAACAATTATTGCTCTACTAATTCCTGTTCCCGATTGCCACCATGTTAAAACAACATCTCCTTTTTGAACAATTTCATTTACTGGAATTGGAATTATTAGTGAGTTTGGTATCAAAACTTCTGTTCTTATTTCAGATAATTTAGACTCCGTTTTTCCAGTTTCAATACATTTGCGAGAATAAAAAACAAAAGTTGTATTTTTATCCTTCCAAGCATCTTCAACAAACAATAAGGAAGGTGCAAGCACATACTCTCCTGATTTAGCAGTAGTTGTTACCACAGGAAAATCAAATGGTATTTTACCATTTCTAATTGAGCTGTCTTCTTTTTCAATAATTGTATCCGAATTATCATCATTATTATCACAATTGTTGAATAAAAATAATGTACTTACTAAATAAAAAATTGTTATAGAAAAAATATGTTTGTCGTTCATTATACTATTATATTGCGTTCATTATACTATTATGTTGTAAAACTTTATTTTTTTTAAAAATATTTTATAAATAATTGAATTTAAAGGTGTAAACCAATTCCTAATTCTTAATTATTGCCCAGTAAAGTCCTTTCACTACCTCGTTCATTTTTTCAAAATCAAGAGTTTCTATTCTATCAGATATTTTATGATAATTAGGGTTTCTATAAAAAGCTGTATTTGTAATAAAAACTGCATTATAATTATTTAACCAATAATTTCTATGGTCAGAAAAATCAATACCCTGTACAAACGAAGGAGCATTAATTGATTGAACATCAATATTGCATGCCTTTTTCATGTTTCGTTTAAATTTACTAACCAAACCTACTTTTGAGAACTTACCTATTACTGCAATAAAATTCCCTGTTTTGGGATAAAAAGCTTTTAATAACTTGCTTGGAAATTTTTGAGAGTTTGGTCTTTCAGAATAATAACCAATCATATCCAAACACACCATTAATTTTATTTTTGCATTTTCTTGTTTCAACAAATTTACATGAATTGCACTCCCCATTAAATTTGTTCTAAAATAAATAGGTTCTTCGGTGCTATATGCCACAAAATCAAGTCTATATTTTAAATCTGGTTTTAAACTATCTACCAAACGAGCAATTTCTAAAATACCAGCTATTCCGCTTGCGTTATCATCAGCACCAGGAAAATTTTGATATACATCGTAGTGTGCACCAATAACAATCCGTTTTTTTGCATCAGTATTAAAAGACGCTATCACGTTTCTAAATGGTAAATTATTAACAGTATCTTTATAATCCTGAAATTCAACAGTGCAGTTTAATTTAAAAAACTCATCAAAAATATATTGAGATGCAATGTTTAACGATTTGGTGTTGTGGTGTGAACGTTGTGGAAAAATAGTTGTAAGGTATTCAACATGAGCATATAGTCTTGCAGTATCGGCAGGGATTTTAATATTTGTTTTTTCCATTTTATCTTCAGGAATAACTGCAAAGTTTATATCTACAAATAGGAAATAAGTAATAATTAGGATAAAAATAAAGAAAAATTTATGTAATTTCATATTTATTTAGGCATATTAGTGAAAATGAAATAACAAATAGCTCCAAGATACACAGTTTATTTATTTTTTAATAATTTAATAATCAGCAAATAGCGAGATATTTAATGACTTTTAAAAAAATTTAAAACGACAAAATAAACAAGTAGATTGGGAGGCTTATATAAACGACTTAATACAGTAGTCAATTATTTCTTTTTGTATGGTTTTTCTCCTATAACATTTCCTTTTGGGTTATAATGGCAAACCCATATTTCTCTATCTGCCTTGTTTACAACCATTGCACAACCTATTTCGGTAGTTTCTGCCCAAATAATTTGAGTATAGCGTTCAAATTTATATTTATTCTTTTTGGTTATCTCTTCGCCGTGATAATAACAAACCTCGGAAGCCCAGAAAAAAACTACATCTTTTGTCTCCGAGCCAATTTCTCCCCAATAAACATTTTCTCCATATACGGTATTGCTAATTCTTGATTGTGGTTTTTCTACCATACTGTTTGCCCAATTGAGAGCCGATGCCTCTAACTCATTAGACCACACAAGGTCTGGCGAACCCACTATTTTACGATATTTATTGTGTACATCAAGAATTTCTGTTTTTCCTGCATCGTCCAATTTATTTTGTGCAAACAATGAAACACACAAAAATATGAATATCCATAAAAAAGTTATTTTCTTAATCATAAAATAAATATTTAGTGAAAATGAAATAATAAGTAACTCCAGAATACGCCGTTTTTTTGTTCTTCTATTATTTTAACAAATCTGCAAATAGCGAGCTATTTAATGATATTTTAAATAATAAAAGGGCAAAATAAACAAGTAGATTGGACTTAGGCATATCAAAATAAATAATTAACCATTTAAACTTGTTCTTTTGAATTTTATCTTCTTCAAAAAAATATGCAAATATCTTGATATTATTATATTTATTGAATTGTTAAAAATAAAAATAAGTTCATTTAAAATTATCAATTATATTATTTTAGGCGTTTTTCACGAGTATCAATTTCTTCGTTACTTTTGAAATATTAAAATGTTCATTTACAAAAGTAAACTTTAATTCTAATATTTCAAAAAAACCTTGAACTTGTCACTCGTTAAAAACGCAACTTATTTTTTTATGTGTCCAATTCTATTAATTCAAAAGGTAAATCTATTATTTCTGAATAATCTTCGCCAGCAATAAGAAGCTCTTCATCGTCTTCGTAGTAATACCATTTTATCAATACTTCGCAACCTTTTTTATTAAGATTTTCCAATTGTTGCATTATTTTAAGTATTGCCTTAGACGACGATGTGTTGTAGTAAGAAAGCTTAAATTCAAAAATAGTTTTTTCGTTAGGAGAAAGCGAATAATCATCTATCCAACCAATTATAGGTTCATAAAAACCAATAGCATCTTCTGGACATGCCTTTCCTGTCATTTCAAAAATATTTTTATTTGAATCTAAAATAATTCCGGGTGTATATCCCACCTCTTCTATGTGAATTCTTTTCATTTTAAAATAATTTTTTATCGTATAAAAACCAACTTATTGTCAACAGATTGCTCTTCACTAAAAGTATAGTTTTCCAAACTGAACGATTTTAAGTCTTCAATTTTAGTTATTTTGTTTTGTATAATATATCTGCTCATCAAGCCTCGTGCTTTTTTGGCATAAAAACTAACCACTCTATAAGTGCCATTTTTATACTGTTTAAAAACAGGTGAATAAATTGTTGCATTTATATCTTTGTGTAACAATGCTTTAAAGTATTCGTTAGAAGCAAGGTTTAATAAAATTTTACTATCTATCTCCTCCAACGATTTATTTATTGTCTCTGATATTTTACTACCCCAAAAATCATACAAATTTTTACCTTTTGCTGTTTTTAATTTTGTTCCTATAGGAAGCCGATAGGGTTGAATTAAATCTAAAGGTCTTAAAACGCCATACAATCCAGAAATAATTCTCAAACTTTTTTGTGTGAAATCTATCTCTTCTGAATTAAGATTTTCTGCCTGTAAAGCCTTATATACATCGCCATCGTAAGTAAATATTGCTTGATTGGCGTTTTGTTCAGTAAACGGAGTTTCCCAACTTGTATATCTTTTCAGGTTTTTTTCCGAAAGTCCATAACTGATATTCATCAGTCTTGTAAGGTCTTCTATTTTTGCCTTTTTTAATTTATCTACAAGTATAGTTGTGCCTCCTAACAAACTTGGCTGTGTAAACTTACCATTTGCTTGATTACTTTTTAAATCTAATTTTTTTGCGGCTGAAATTATTATTAGCATATCTAAATGATTAAAATTATAAATGAAGCTACAAATTTACAATAAAAAATTTAAAAAAGTATATAAAACTTTATTTTTTTTTAATTACAAATTACGAATTACAAATTACGAATTACTAATATTGAATTAAAGTTGTGTAATTTACAATTGGTTATCTATTGGAAATCTGAATATTAAAGCCTTTCTTAAATACAATATTTAATATGCCATATGTTTTATAATTTTTTATTTATAAATAAAAAAATTTAAACTTAATCTTCATTTCTTGATTTATGATGTCCTCCATGAAAAACTCTTCCGATTCTGTAATTTATAAAAAAGCTAACAAAAAAACGATTATTATTTGTCTCTGCCATTATTTCCATTTTTCGTAAATATGCGAAAGCAGTAAAACCTACTTCTACGGCGTTTAATTGTTTTTCATACTTACCATGTTCAAAACTTATGCCAAGTTTGTAATACAAACCAGGATTAAGTTTAGTTTCCAAAATTCCATAATAAAGCGGCATTCTGTCAAATATAGTACCAGGCTGATGATTAGGTTGATATTTTTCTGTTATTGTTGTGTTGTTTTCATAAACTTCATAATAAATAGGAATTAAAAATCCGAGCGAGGGTCCAAAAAAAGTAATCAATCTTATTTCAACACTACCTTTGTCGTTTTTTCTATACATGCGTCTTTGCCTGCCAATACCTGCTCTAATATCAAAACAGTAATTGGTTTTGCCGTAAACATACCGTCTGAAACTTTCGCCTGGAAATCGTTTTGTTTCTTTGATGTGTCTTAGGGTGTTAAATTCAAATTCTCGTAACCTTTTTTGTTTAAGATTTACAAAAGTTCCCTGTCTATAATTAAACGACCAGCCATTAGTGTTTAGTCGCACACCATAAGATTTTTCGTCTTTATAATAGATTTCTGATTTTTCGGGGAGTTCGCCTTGCGAGAAAGCAACTGTAATACCAAAAAACAACAGCGTAAATGTTATTAATATTTTTTTCATTGCGATAATATTTTTTTGTCAAAGATATAATAAAAATAAATAAATACAATTTTTTTTGAAAAATTATTTGTTTTTCACTTAACAAATATAATTTACAACTTTCCCTTTTTAAATTTATCGTATAAATCCATAATAATCTGTTTATGTTTTGGGGTTGAGGTAAATTTGCCGAAAATAAAAAAGTCGATCTTCTGCATTAAAAAGAAATACAGACGTGAATATTCATTTTTAGGATTTATTTGATTTAACATTTCTGTAAAAACATCTTTAACTTTTGATTTTAAAATATTTTTACTACTTGTTTTATTAATATCATCAAAAAATTCGTCTAAGCATTTTCTAAGTTGGTTATAAATATTGTCTATTTTTTCTTTTCTTGCAATTAAAAGTTCATCTCTATCTAAATCACAAACTTTTTTTGTTGCTTTTGCTCTTTCAATATCTACTCCATTTATAGAAAAAGGTACTATTGAGCCATCTGGTAGAAAAATAAAATAATTCTCTGGTTTGTCAATTTCTGGATTCAATAGTAACGCTTTTTCATTTGTTAAAAAATTGGAATTTAAAAGTTGTTTTGATAAATCTATTTTATTGTTTATCAATTCTGGTTTGTAAATCCTGTTTAATTTATTTTTTAA
>JAOZTW010000116.1:6121-10648 GCA_029938985.1 Bacteroidales bacterium
GTTATTTAATTTTAAAGAGTTCATCAGGATATTTTATATTGTCTTTTTCAATTTCTTCAAGTCGCTTTTGAATTTCATCGTTTTCTAAAACTTCACTATATACTTTCTCTGTTCTTAACTCAATTAAATTCTCATTACTTACAGGAATTAAATTACCCAAGCCAAATATAGGAGATGTTAATAATGTGTTTGGCAATAAATTTGGAAGTTCTTTTTCTAATTTTATAAGTCTTTTTACAGTAATTCCCTCTTCTTTTGTTCTGTTTACATTTAAAATAACAGTTTGGTTAGGTGGTGCTCCAAGCAATGGTATAGGACTATGTGTTGAAACAATAAATTGAACTTTTGGAAATGTTACAGAAAGTTTTTTTACTAACTCTCTCTGCCATTTTGGATGTAAATGTAAATCAAATTCATCAATTATTACAATACCAGCTAAATCTTCAGTTGAATTAATAATAACAGCTTGTGTGTTATTAAATAAGCGAATAATTATGTCTCCTACCATTGCAATAATACTTCTAAATCCTGCTGCTAAATCTTTAAATTGTATTGATGGATATTTTTCATTTTTATCATACCTATCTTGTTCAGTATAGAAAACTTCATTGTTTTTTATTTCTATCTCTACTCTATCTGGTAATAATTTTAACAAAGTTTTTTTTGCAATTTTAAATAATAGAATTTTATCCTGATTATCACTCTTATACCATTCTTTAAGTTTAAATTCTATATCAAGAAGAACTCCGTCATCATTAAATAAATTATAAGATTTATTTGATTGTATTGCTTTATAATTTACAACTTGTCCTTGGGTCATTAAACGAGATGAGCCATAGGCTGCAAAAGTAGGAAAACTTAAAAAAGTTGGACTGTTAATATTATTTACCTGCGATTTGTTATTTTGCAAAAACTCTATACCTATCGAAGTTTCGTCTTTATCTTGTATCAATAATTTGTCTTCGTCTTTTTTTCCAAACAAACCAATAACAACAGCCTGAAGCAGAGACGTTTTACCATATCCATTCTCGCCAGTTAAAAATATCCATTGAGCATCAATTGGTAATTCATTTAATTTTAAATTATTTATTCCTCTAAAGTTTTCAACCTGAATTTGTTTTATAGCAAAAGGTAATGTTTTATTATTATTTGATAGTTTTATATTCGGACTCTCATTTGTTATCAAATCATTTCTTAGAATTTCGTCTAAAATTGATAATAATGATGAGTTGACTTTATTAAAAACCTCATAAGACAATTCAGTATTTTTACCTATTTCATTATTATATTGTGATTTAACAAGTATTATTTGGTTGAATAGTTTTGAATTATTTTTGGCTAATATTAAAACTTCATCAATAGCTTCTCTCGTTTTATTATTTGACAATAATGTTCTCACATTATTTATTCTTTCAATAAATTCGTTTTTTTCTTTTTGTTGTTCTTTGTATTTTTCAAAGTTAATATTAATCCTATGTCCCTTGATGTCTTGTGGAACAATTTCTTCTTTATTTTTAAAGTGATTTTCTTTTTCAATTAAAATTAAAACATCTTTTACATAAATAACCTTATTACCTTTTTTACAAAATCCAGCAATTTCTTCTTTTTTAGCTTTTTGACTTAAAACAAAATCATAATCAAAAAAATGAGGGACTTTACTGTTTTGACAAACAGAACAATTACATGGTATTTTTATTTCTGGTTTTTTGGGATAGCGCTCAGTAATTGTTTTTATGTTATCCATTATTATGCTTTGTAGAGCATTTTTATTTTCACCCACCAATCTTATATGTATTTCTCTGTTGTTGGTAATTTGTATTATTTCTGCTTTTGTGTTTTGGCGTTTAAGTATTACTCCTTTTTTCCAAACAATTTGATTATTGTTTTCGTTTGCAATATAATCTTGCAGTTTTACAATTAGCTGGCTCAATAGTCCTTTGGGCATAAAATGATTGTAAACATATTGTAGTTGTAGGTTTTTGTTGTTGTCCCATTTGTAATCTGGTGTTTTATTGTTCAACAAAATTGGTACTATATATTTATTATCGTTGTTTGGTAGGGCATAGCATAAATCAAATTTGTCTTTTTGCATTAAATTTAGCAATTTAATACATTCAGTATGTTTGTATTTTTTCTCTTTCCAAAAATCAAAAATCCAATCCTTGTCAAACAATCCATTTTCTTGTTCCACGTTTTCAATAGACAACACATCATAAATAGCACGTGTAATCCAGTTGGGATTTAAAAACACATCGTTTTCCAGACTTTTGTCGTTGTCAAAATAAACCACAATTCCTATTTTATGAAAATATTGTAACATTGGTAAAACATCATTGCTGTCCATACCTTCATCTTCTGCAAATTGGTAGAACTGCTCTAAGCTGATAAAATTTTTATTTTCAAGTTCAAGTATTTTTTCTCTTATTGTTTTCCATATCTTTACACCCTCATGTCCTACTATTGGTAATTCTATTAGTTTGCGAGTAATTTGTTCTTTAAGTGCAGTCCAGCGAGCATCGTTTTGCGACAAATCAATTTCTGCGGTTTCAAAATTCAAATTAGGAAAATCTCTTTTGTACGATGCTATATCAAAATTATCAACAGTAGTTTCGTCTTTAAACTTGTTGTGTAACACTATTATACGACTATGCTCTGAGCCAAGCAGGTTTATGGTTTGAAACCAATCTGAAAAGCGAGTTTTTTCTTTGCGATAGTCCGAAACCAAAATGTATAACGAATTGGGCGAAATAAAAAACTGATGCAAAGCATATTGAATATCTTGTCCGCCAAAATCCCAGATGTTAGTTCTAATTTTTGTATTGTTATTGTACTCAAATTTTTCTATACTTTCTACATCTACGCCAAGTGTAGAAACCTCTTTTGTAGGGCTTGGTATAATATGTTTTTCATCTATTATTTTTTTCATTAATGATGTTTTACCTGCTCCTGGCTCTCCCACAATAAGAACTTTTGCTTCGTAGTAGTTTGTTTTACCATATTTTTCTTTTTGTTCAAAATAGTTCTTTATAGCATCTTTTCCTTGTTTCACTATTTCAATTGGTGGTTCTATTATTAGATTTTCATACAAATTTATACCAGAAGAATTTCCATTTATACCTATTTCTAAATTAAAATCTGTAATCCATTTTGGCAATTCTGTAATTTTATTTTCGTCTAAATAAAGCTCTGTTATATTTTTTAAATCTTTTAAAAATGAAATATCTGAAATATTATTACTACTTAAATCAAGTTTTATAATGTTTTTTAAATCTTTTAAAAATGAAATATCTGAAATTTTATTACTACTTAAATCAAGTTCTATAATGTTTTTTAAATCTTTTAAATCTGAAAAATCTGAAAAATCTGAATTATCTAAATTATCTGAATTATCTAAATTATCTAAATTATCAGAATTATTTGAAATTTCAGAAGTATTATTACTATTTAAATCAAGTTTTGTTATATTTTTTAAATCTTTTAAATATGAAAAATCTGAAATATAATTATTACTTAAATTAAGATTTTTAAGTTTTTTTAAATCTTTTAAATATAAAAAATCTGAAATATCTGAAATATTATTATGACTTAAATCAAGATTTTTAAGATTTTTTAAATCTTTTAAAAATGAAAAATCTGAAATATCATTATCGCTTAAATTAAGATTTATAATACTTTTTAAATTTAGTAGAAAAGAAAAATCTGAAATATTATTATAACTTAAATTAAGATTTTTAAGATTTTTTAAATCTTTTAAAAATGAAAAATTAGAAATATTATTATAACTTAAATTAAGATTTTTAAGATTTTTAAGATTTTTTAAAAATGAAAAATTAGAAATATTAGTCCCAGTTAAATTAAGATTTGTAATACTTTTTAAATCTTTTAAAAATGAAAAATTTGAAATATTAGTCCCAGTTAAATTAAGATTTGTTATATTTTTTAAATCTTTTAAAAATGAAATATCTGAAATTTTATTGTCTCTTAAATCAAGGCTTGTAATATTTTTTAAATCTTTTAAAATTGAAAAATCTGAAATAAAATTTTCATTTAAATTAAGATTTATAAGTTGTTTTAAATCTTTTAATGGTTTTATGATTCTATTTAAGTTATTTATTTTACAGTTTATCAAGCTTAATCCACACACTTGAGAGTGTTCGTTTAAAATATAGCCTCTTGTTTCCAATTCTATTTCATCAACTTGCTTTAGTTCAACATTAAGTTCGTTTTCAATTTGTTTTATAATTTGTAGGTCTGTCATTATAGTTGTAGCTTTGTGTGCTGGTTTGTATTTTTAACAAAATTAATAATTTTATTTATATAAACAAACTATAATTTTAAAAACTATTTTTAATTTTTGTTTACTAAAGTTTTTGCTTTCATAATAATATAATTATCAAACAGTTGTAATTTTTCTACAAAAAGATAATATATTAAAAATCAACATATTAATATTCAATAAAAACACTTAATTAACATAATGTCAGTATTTTACAAGTAGTATTACAAAAAATTCATTTTATGCAATTT
>JAOZTW010000705.1 GCA_029938985.1 Bacteroidales bacterium
AATTCAAAAGAACAAGTTTAAATGGTTAATTATTTATTTTGATATGCCTAAAAGCCCTATGCCAGATGAAGTATTATTAATCAATCCACAAGCTAAAGCTGGTTGTAACTGATAAAAATGTAAACCATAAATGAAACATGCCGATTTTTACACCTTTGTATGTTTTTGATCTATTGGTTTATAATTACATAATTGTATCATTCCTTACTCTTTTTTGAAATTTTCACTTAATAATTTTAGCAACGCAGAGTTCAGAGTTTTTATGAGTTTATCTATTTAACTGAAGAGTCGTGAAAACTTTTGGCATGTTTCACGAGTATCAATTTCTTAGTTACTTTTGAACTATTAAAATGCTCATTTACAAAGGTAAACTTTAATTCTTATATTTCAAAAACGCCAATTTTTTTTTATAATATTTATCTGTCAGATTTTTACAGAAATTAGCAATTTGCTTGATTTTTTATGTCAATTTTATTTACAATATATTATTACAAATAAAATTATATGTTTTTTATATTGCTGAAAAGTTTTCCAGACTTTTCAGTATTAATGTTTCTTTTTTAAAATGCTATTATAAATCATAGCTTTTTCTGCATCAAATTTTTCGTTGTCATTTGATTTGTTGTCTTCTGTATTATGATCATTATGATGTTCAATATGTTCATGCTCGTCATGACTATCTACCTCTTCGTTAGAAGCCTTTTCAATATTATCATTATCCTCTATTTTGCTATCAATATGTTCATTTTTACTTTCCTGCATCAAACCAATTAAACCATCATAATTATTTAATGATTGTATTTTGGGACTTTCCGAATTTTTTGACTCTGTTTGATTTTTTTTTCTACTCATCAATTTAACAATCAATGCCATAGTCAATAAAATTAATATAGTAATAACAACAATTTTCATTTTTTGGATAGTTATAAGGCATTTTAAAATAAATAGTTAACCATTTAAACTTGTTTTTTTGAATTTTATCTTATTCAATTAATATATGTAAATATCTTGATATCTGGCACATATAATATTTATTGAATTGTTAAGGCATATTAAAACAAACTATTAAGTATTTATTTTAATATGCCTAAAATAAAAATAAGTTTGCTTAAATTGGTTAATTATTTAATATACCAAAAGTTATAATTAAATAATAAACAATATGATTGGTTACTTAGAAAAGCTCAAAAAACAAAGATATAAAAATCCTTAAAGTCTTAGTTAACATCTGTAAATGTGTGTTTTAAATGTTTTATACAAAACAGAATTTGAAGTTTAAATCAGTGTCCAATTATTATAAAGGCGTGTTTCACAAGTGCAAAGTTTAAAGCATTTTAAACTTTTAAAATAGCTCAGAAAATTGCTTCAGTGAAACATGCCTACACTAATGTAGTTTTGAACCTATAAGATGAATATATTCTTCTCTTGTTTCTTTTTTTAAAAAAGCTCCTGTGAAAGCCGAAGTTGTGGTTACAGAATTTTGTTTTTGAACTCCACGCATCATCATACATAGGTGATTAGCTTCAATTACTACTGCAACACCAAGTGGTTTGAGGGTGTCATTTATACAATCTTTAATTTGATTTGTAAGACGTTCTTGAATTTGTAATCTACGAGAAAATGCCTCAACAACTCTTGCTATCTTACTCAAACCAGTAATATGTTTGTTTGGAATATATGCAACATGTGCTTTTCCATAAAAAGGAATAATATGGTGTTCACAAAGTGAATATATTTCAATATCTTTTACTATAACCATTTGGCGATAATCCTCTTTAAACATTGCACTTCTTAATATTTCTTCAGGATTCATTTGGTAGCCTTGTGTTAAAAACTGCATAGACTTTGCTACTCTAATAGGAGTTTTTTCTAAACCATCTCTATTAATATCTTCACCCAGAAGAGAGATAATATTTGAATACTGTTCAGCTATTTTTTGAGTATTTTCAACATTGTAAGCGTCTATTTTTTTATAATTAATAATTTTATCGTTATTATATATCATAGTTAAAATTCAAAAAATTTAATAAATAAAACGCAAAGGTAATAAACTTATTCTTTTTTTACTTACTTTGTACTTTAATTTATTATTTTTTTTTGAGTATAAGTAGCAAACTATATATAAACATCACTTTTAAAGGTCAAATTTTTCATTCTTATTTGTTAAAAAATATTTGACTATAAATTAAATTTAATTTTCACTTTTGTTTACTTTATTTAAATAGTTTTTTAATTTATAAGTAAACAATGAATTGAACTAATAATACACTTTATTAACTTCCATTATTAGATGAATAATACTATTACAAAACAGAACTAACTACAAACTAAAGTAATGCTCAATATTTTTATTTTCAAAAATGCTCGCATTTAATTAACTAAAAATCTCTGCTTTTCTTTATTTTTTGATATTTATGCATTTCATAACGAAAATCCATGAATAAAGCGAGTTAATGAGTTTTTTGCAATATGTTTGGTAATAAAAGTCAATTAGAAATTAAGAATTGGTTTATACCTTAAACTTAATTATTTATGAATACTATTGTTGAAAAAACAAAGTTTTACAGCATAATAAGATGTTTGTGTTTATAAAAAATTTGTATTTTATTTTCATTAATAAAAATAATTTTTTATCTTTGACTTTGAATAGAAAGGCAAATTGAAATAATAATTAACTTCTTGTGATTGTTTTTAAGAACTTTACACAATTGATAAATTGTAAATATGGTTAAAATTTGACTTTAAATTCTTTTAAAAAAATAATATTTACATAACTATTTTAGTAAAAGTTTTCTAATTATTAAATTTATCTTAGTGAAAAAGAAAAAATAAGTAACACCTAAATATACTTTTTTATTTTATACTTTGAAAATTAAAATAACTCAATAAATAATCACATTCAGATTTTTCAAATTATTAAAGAACTAAAGTTTTTGTGTTCATTTTGTGATGATTATCAATGATTTGTAAAAAT
>JAOZTW010000706.1 GCA_029938985.1 Bacteroidales bacterium
TAAAATTCAAAAGAACAAGTTTAAATGGTTAATTATTTATTTTGATATGCCTAAGCATAAACCTCAAAAAAATAAACAATGAAAAATATATTTGTATTAATAGTTATTTCTATTCTTTTTAGTTCGTTTGCCGTTTCACAAACTTACAACATGTTTGATGCAGACGGAAATCTTATAGATGATTATAAAGACGAAAATGGTTTGCTGTCAGAGGATTTTTTACCTTATGTAAAGGAATATAATTCTTTAGATTCTGCTTTAATGGAACCGAACAAGGTATATAAATTAAATCTTATAAACAAAGATATTGATGAATTGCCTTCCGAACTTTTTGAACTTTTCAACCTTCAAATTTTGGATTTAAGTGATAATAATATAACACAAATTCCCGATAACATTAATCAACTTTCTGGGCTTCAATATTTATCACTTAATAATAATAAAATAACAAATATAACAGAACAAATAGGAGAGTTAAAATATCTTTTGATGCTCAATGTAGAAAGTAATCAATTGACAAATCTACCAACTAATATTGGAAATTGTACTTATTTGCAAAATTTGTTAATTGGTGGTAATAAGATTGAAATGTTACCCATTGGGATTTGTAAACTCAGCATGTTGATGAACCTTTCGGCTTGGGGTAATAAATTGAAAAAACTACCCGATAATTTTGGTGATATAATGTATTTACAAAATATTGATTTATCAGATAATCAATTGGGTAGCTTGCCTGTTTCTTTTGGTAATTTACAAAGTTTGATGATATGTAATTTACAAAAAAATAACTTAACAAAGTTACCTGATGAAATAACAAAGCTTGAAAATCTACCTTTTTTACGAATTTCGGATAATAAATTAACAGAATTACCCAAAAATATTGGTAATATGAAACGCTTACAAATGTTTAATGTCTCTAATAATCAGTTAAAAACTTTACCAAAATCATTCAAATCTATTGCTTTTATGCAGCAATTAAATTTATCTAACAATAAATTTACCAAAATACCATCTGAAATATCAAAACTGAATATGCTTTTTAAATTAGATTTATCAAAAAATCAGATAACTGTTATCTCTAAGGATATAAGAGGTTTAAGTAATATTAATGATTTGAATCTTGCGTTTAATAAAATTGAAGAAATTCCAAAATATATTGGAGAAATAAACACTATTTGTGTCCTAAATTTATATAATAACAATATAAAACAAATACCCAAAGAGATAGAAAAACTCACGAAGTTACGTGAATTATATTTAAACAATAATCAAATTAATACTATTCCTGTTCAAATTGGGGCTTTGGTAAATCTTTCTATTCTAAATTTGGCTGACAATAATATATCTTCTTTTCCTACATCTGTCGAAAATTTGAGTTTACTTTCGGAGTTAAATTTAAAAAACAATAATTTCACATCACTTCCAAGTAATATTAACAAACTTAAAGAATTAAATAACATTAATATTGAGGGAAATAAATTTGAACAATCAGAAATAACAAAAATAAAAACACTTTTACCAAACCTAACTTTAATAAATTAAAACTATGAAAAAATTATTAGTAATTAACATTATTTTTGTAATGCTAAGTTTTATGGCATGCAAATCTAATTCTAACAATCAGGAAACAAACTATAAACATTATTCTGGAAATATTGGTGAAATGTCAATTAAAATGAGTCTAAACAGAGATTCAAGTAGGGTATGGGGATATTATTATAGTTTAAAAACAGAAAAAGAAATTTCAGTTTCTGGAACAATTGACGAGAATAACAATATTATTTTAAAAGCACATATTGATAGTGAGACTACAACGGGAACATTTACGGGAACATTGAAAAAAAATACAATTACAGGAATTTGGGAAGACAACAACAGTGAGCGAGAATTTTCGTTAAAAGAAGATTATTCTAAAAGTATAAAATTTGAAAGTTATTCACGTAAAGAAAAACACAATCTTTTAAATATTGATTCTTTTCCAGTATTTAATATTGCAATAAACTCATTATATCCTGTTAATACAAAAAATGGAAAAGTTTTAACCGAATTAAATAATTTAATTTATAAAAGCTTTATAAATAATGAATTAACATTAAAAGAAACACCCACAGAAACTTATGATAATTATATTGAAACCATGATTGCAGACTACGACAATATTGTAGGTAAAGATGTAAATCCAGAAGAAATATATGAAGACTCTTGGATGTATCAATGGGAGTATGATGCCAATTGTAGAGTTATGTTAAACGACAACAATATTGTATGTCTTTCATTAAGTTATTATGAATACGGAGGTGGAGCACATGGCAATTACGCATCTGATTATTTGAATTATGATATAAAAAATAAATCTGAAATAACACTAAATCAAGTTATTGATACTGTAGCTAATTCCGATGCTCTTACAAAATTAATTTTAAAAGAATTAAAAGAACAAGGACGAATAGAAGACCTTTTTTCAAAAGAAGAAGTTTATGCTACAGAGAATTTTTATCTTGATTTTTCTGGAATAGGTTTTGTTTATAATCCTTATGAAATAGGTCCTTATGTAGCAGGAGCTTTTGATGTATATTTTGTATATGAAGACATTAAACATCTTCTTAGAAAAGATTTCAAGAAAAAATTAGGAATTAAGAATTAAGAATTAGGAATTGGTTTACAGTTAAAAGTTCAATTATTTTTAAAGCTCATATTGATAATTAAGGGCCGTTTATTTTAATAAATCAATAAGCTTTTCAAACAGCAAATGTTATCATCTTTTATTGCACCAGCGGTGCAAAATATCGATAGAATTAATTGATAATATGGATATTTTGCACTTCCAACGGGCTGCTATAATTTACTAATAAAAAAATTTCTGATTATAACGGATTTTGTTGAAATTGTAATAACTTTATTTATAATCTGAAAAGTCGGGAAATTTTTTTATCATAACATTAAAACATTGATTGATTGCTTTTTAATAAAATC
>JAOZTW010000707.1 GCA_029938985.1 Bacteroidales bacterium
TCCCGTTTTGTAACTAATTGATAGTCATACCAACACTGTTTTGTAGGGACTATCATTATTTTGCACCGCTGGTGCAATAAAATAGATAAAAATATTTACTGTTTGAAAAGACTATTTATTTTAATATACATAAATGACGTTTATATATAACTATCAACTTATCAATTGTTTATAAGAAAATATATATATTGTAGAAAACTTTTGGTGTACTCTTAAGTCTCAAATTATGGCGTTTTTCACGAGTGTTAAGTTCAAGGCTTTTTTGAAATATTAGAATTGAAGTTTACCTTTGTAAATGAGCACTTTAATATTTAAAAAGTAACGAAGAAATTGATACTCGTGAAAAACGCCCAAATTATTTGAAGCTAATATTGGGTAGCTCAAGCTGACAACACTTTAATTATAACACCATTAATTTTGGTTCTGTCATTTCTTGAATAGAATATTTAACTCCTTCTCTACCAAATCCAGAATTTTTTACTCCTCCATAGGGCATATTGTCAACTCTAAAAGTAGGAATATCGTTTATAATAACTCCACCAACTTCTAAGTTTTCAAAAGAATATTTCATGTCGTCAATATTATTTGTAAAAACTCCTGCTTGCAAACCATATTGCGAATTATTTATTTGTTCAACTGCTTCAGAAATTGAATTTACCTTTTCTATATTTACCACAGGTCCAAATATTTCCATTGCACAAACTTTCATTTCGCTTTTTGTATTAGTAAGTATTGTTGGTTCAAAATTAGTTCCGTTTCGTTTACCACCATACAAAATTTTAGCTCCTTGATTTCTCGCCTCATTTACCCAGTTTTCTACTCTTATGGCATTTTGTTCGTCAATCATTGCCGAAATATCTGTTTTCGGATTTGTAGGAGTTCCAAATTTTAGATTAGAAGTTGCTTCAATAAATTTTGCAATAAAAGTATCAAATATATTTTGATGTACATAAATTCGTTGTGCATGAATGCAAACTTGTCCAGAATAAGCAAAAGCACCAATTAATGAACGGTTTACAGCTTTTTTAATATCAGTATTTTCTGCAATATACATTCCAGCATTTCCACCAAGTTCGAGAAGTACTTTCTTTTTACCCGCATTATTTTTCATACGCCAACCCACAGATGGCGAGCCAGTAAACGAAAGTAATTTAAAACGATGGTCGGCTACAAACATATTTCCTGTTTCTCTATCAGTAGGTAAAATAGACAATGCTCCTTTGGGTAAATCTGTTTTGTCAATAATTTTTGCAAGTTCCAAAGTTGACAAAGGAGTAGAACGTGATGGTTTGAGAATGATAGGATTACCAGCCGCAATTGCTGGAGCAATTTTATGAACTGCCAAATTTAATGGAAAATTAAATGGAGCAATTCCTGCTATCAAACCTAATGGAAAATGTTTTATAAAACCTTCTCGTCCAGCACCTGCCTCAGTCCAATCCAAAGAAACATACTCTTTGGGTATTCTTTTGCTTTCTTCTGCGGCAATAATAAATGTTTGAGCAGCTCTATCAATTTCTCCAAGTGCATATTTCATTGGTTTTGCAGCTTCTTGCGAAAGTATTGTTGCCAAACGATTTTTTTGTTTTTTCAACGCATCAGAAATTTGCATCAAAATTTCGTATTTTTTATACGAGGGCAAATTTTTCATTACTTTTTCGGCACACAAGCCTTTCTCTATCGCAATCTCCATTTCTTCTTTTCCTGCAAGAAATGTTTTGGCTATAATTTCATTATTATAAGGATTTTCCACATTAAAACTATTGTTAGTTTCAATAAAATCTCCTCCTGCATATATTTTATAAGTTGTCATTTTTTTCCCAAATTATTTTTTTTCCAAAACCTAATCTGTTATCTGTTAGTTTTGCAAAAGTTAATTTTATTGTCCACATTGTTGTAAGTTTCAAAATAGCATAAGGATATTTTATCAAGTATTGTTTTTTGCATTTTTTCAACAAATTATCTTTTGCTTCCAGCATTATGCCGTTAAATTGCAAACCTTGAATTTTACCTACTATTTTGGTTTCCAAGACAATTGAACCACTCACGTAATTATTTATTTCTATATCTTGTATGTGTTTTGTAGTTTTGTCTGATGTACAAACCAACATATTCTCTTCTGGTAAATAAATGTAAAAACAGTTAGCAGAATATGGTTTGTTATCCACAGCTGTTGAAAGAGTTAACACATGATGTTGGTCAATAAAATTAATTATTTTTTCATTCATTTTAAATTATTTATTATATGTATATTAAATTGACTTTGACAATAATCAACAGAATTTTGTTTGCTTGATGCAACTTAAAATAGTTATAAGGAATGATACAATTATTCAATGGTTCAATGATACAATTATGTGATTATAAACCAATAGATTAAAATAATACAAATGTGTAAAAACTTTTGTATGGCTACTTAAGACATAATTTCAAGAAGGAATTTTTATCAATTTTAATTTCAAATTGCTCATCGTTTTCTTCAAATTTTTATTAATAGTAAAAATGTTTTCTAACTGCAATTTTTTATTTGTTAAATATTTTATCAAAAAAAGAAAATTATTTGCTCTCAGAATTAGATATATTTCCATAAATAATATTACTTTTTCATATTAAAAAAATTAGTAATTATTTGATTATTTGTGTTTTGGAAGTAATAATATTAGAAGTTATTCCTCCATAACATATAGCTTGGTCGGAATTATTATTGCAAGAAACAATAGTATAAAAAGTTAGTAAAATAGCATCTATTTTCATTTTTTTGGAAAGCGAAAACAATAGGAATAATTATTTCGTTTTTTATTCATTTGTAATCTCTAAATTAAATTAATTTTCACAAATTGATGTTGATTGTAAAGACGAATCAACGGAATAAAGTTCTAAAAAATATGTTCCAGAAGGGATTTTTTGCCTATCGTAATTTGGCGTTTTTCATAAGTGTAAAGTACAAGGCATTTTTATTTTTTAAATACC
>JAOZTW010000708.1 GCA_029938985.1 Bacteroidales bacterium
CAAATAATTAACGATTTAAACTTGTTCTTTTTGCTTTTATCTTCTTCAATAAACACGCAAATATCTTGATATTATTATATTTATTGAATTGTTAAAAACAAAAATAATTTCGTTTAAATTTGTCAATTATTTATTTTAATATGCCTAAAAATTCATTTTCTAAATAAATTTATTCTTCGATTATTTCATTATTTCATAAATTCCCTGATAATATAATTATTTGCAAACCTACCATTTAGCTACTTTACAAAATATTTCGTTTAAATTGTATTTTTTTCTTTAAAAATAAATAAATACTTTTGACAATTACTAAGCAAATTTTTCTCACTAACAAATTTGATATATTAATGAAAGCAAAAAAAAAGTTTGTTTTTTCTGAACCAGAAAAAACACATGTTATTAAATTAAAAAAAAGAAAATATTGGTGGCTTTTACTTTTTCTATTACTTCTAATTTTATTTGTTAAAATCAATTATTATGTAGAATATCAGGTGGTGGGCAAAAATACAAAAGCAGGAATCGAAAAAATTGATGTCAAAGTTTCTTTTGCAGAACAGGAAAAAAATGTTGTTATTGTTGACCAAACTAATAAAAATGGTATTGTTAAATTTAAAATTGGCGGTAAAAGATTGTTTCAATTTTTGATGTTTTGGAATGAAACAAAAGACTTTGAAATAGAAGCTATTACATCAAACGGTTGTTATAAAACTAATACCCTTATAGATTTATATGGAATTTTAAAAGAACAAATTAATATTCTTTATGTAGATAATAATTCTCCTTTACAAATAAAGGTAAAAAATTTAACAACAAAAAATATAATAAAAAATGCAAATATTGAAGTAGAAATCGGGAAAAAAGTTGTTACAAGCGGTTCAACTGATGCAAATGGGATTTTAAATTCAACTGTTCCTTTGTGTAATAACTTGTTTATTAAAGCAAAAAAAAATAACTACTCTGATACTACTTATAATTATGTTTTTGAGAACACAAAAAACGATAGTCTTAATGAACTAATAATATATCTACGTCCACTCGCCAAGGATTATACATTTTATATACACAAATGCTATAATGCTGGTAGAGATCACTATGAGTTGTTTGTTGATGGTGAGTATATTAGCTACCACAAAATTACTTCGGGTGGCGATTTGCCAAACTCTGGAGATGGTGCTCAGTTGCAACATGATTCTATTGTTGTACCTATGTCTATAGGAAAACACACTATTGAAATGAAATTGAAAAAAGAATATGAATTAGGTACTTGTGGTAGTTGCTCACGCATTGAAATTCAAGAAGTTAATTTTAGCAAGAATTTTTACAGAGCTTTTGGTTCAAATATAACAAGTTTTAGTTGGGAGGTAGATATTAATAAATAAAAAATTAGGCGTTTTTCATGAGTGACAAGTTCAAGGTTTTTTTGAAATATTAGAATTAAAGTTTACGTTTGTAAATGAGCATTTTAATATTTCGAAAGTAACGAAGAAATTGATACTCGTGAAAAACGCCAAAAATTAAATAAGATAAATGAAAGAAAGAATAGCAGTATATTGGGATTTTGATAATATACATATTTCGGTATGTGGTTTGCAATTAGGAAAAGAATGGGTTAAAAATCCAGAAAATAGAAAAAAGATACAACCCAAAGCAATTGATATTGATGCAATAATGGAATATATTTCGTCGCTTGGCGAAGTAAATATTAATAAAGCTTATGCCGAATGGAGTTTGTTTGGAAAATATAGTAAGAATTTACATAATTATTCGGTAGATTTAATTCAGCTTTTTCCACGTGGTTCGCACATGAAAAATGGTGCAGATATACGCATGGCTATTGATGTTGTGGAAGATATGCACTTTCACTCTCACATTGATAAAATAATTATTCTTGGTGGTGATAGCGATTATATTGCATTGGCACAGAAAGTTAGACAGAAGGGAAAACAAATTATTGGCATAGGAGTTAAAGAAACCACTAATCCTTTTTTGATAAAAGCATGCAACGAATTTAAAATTTATTCAAGCTTAATTGCCAAGTCATCGGGTTTTTCAAAAACAAAGATGTTTAAACAAAAAACGGCAGATATTAAAGTTGCTAAGGTGTTACTTATTAAAGCGATAGAAGCAATAATTAGTAAAACAGATGAAGAATATGCAAAAAAATCAGCTATCAAACCTATGATGTTGCGACTTGATCCGTCTTTTGATGAGTCAAATTATAATTTTAAAACTTTTGCACTATTTTTAGATAATTTTAAGATACTAATAACAATAACTCCTTCAAAATATGACCATCATATTTATTTAAAGAAAAATAAAAGAAGTTTAGATAAAAATGGTGCAATAAAAACGGAAGTAGGAGTTTTACTAATAGACCATTATAGAAGCGTTTTGAGTGCGGAAAATATTAGTCTTATAGAACCTAAAAAATTAAGAAAACTACTTGTAAAATCTTATGATGTAGTTAAAAATAAAGTAATGATAATAAAAGACTTAAATGCTTTTCATGATAAAAAAACTTTTAATGAGCCATCAATAAATATTTCTAAAAATAATGTTTCGAGAATAATAAGATTATTGAAACAAACAGGTGTTTTTAAACCTATTAATAAAAACAAAGATGAACAAAAACACAAATTAAATTCTTCTATAAAATCTGGAGAGGATATGGTTAAATTTGTTTTTTATCGCATACTGCTAATATTTATTACAAAACTCAACAAAAACAATGAAGTTATTGATTATCAGGTTTTATATAATCTTCTATACGAAAACGATGATTTTAAACAAGAATTTGCCAACATCAATAAGGAAGTAGATAAATTTATAATTGATAGTTAAGTCGCTAACTAAATATAAATGACTTATTTAAAAGTTTTTTTTTATCCTGAAAAAGTCGGGAAAACTTTTCTTGAGACAATTAACTATATGATTTTCAATAAAAAAAACAATTTACTATATTAAGACTTA
>JAOZTW010000709.1 GCA_029938985.1 Bacteroidales bacterium
GATAGAACAAAAAGAAGAAATAATAGAACAAAAAGAAGAAGCTTTAAAACAAAACTATAAAGCTTTAATAAATAGTACAATAATAATGAAACAAGCAGGAATTAACGTTGAGCAAATTCAAAAAGCTACTAATTTAACAATCCAAGAAATTGAAGATTTATAACATCTTCGCTTTATATACAGGCATCAAAATTAACACCAAAAAATATGGATAAATACTTCTTTACATCAATATTAACACCTCAATTAAAAAACGGTACATTTATTTTAAGCAACACTAAAATAAAACAAACTTTTCTTTTTATTCTTATTGCTTCAATGTTTGTAGCTTGTGGAGAATTAAACACAAGTTCTAGTTTTAAACCAAACTGCTCTGGACCTCCTGGAGAAGTTTTGATTGTAATTGATAAACCAGATTGGGAGTCAAAAACTGGAGATACAATTTTTTCCTTATTATCAAAATCTTTTCCTGCTTTACCTCAAAGCGAAGCTACTTTCAAAATAATACATATCACTCACGATTTATTTAGGTCAACAGGCTACACACATCGCAACATAATATTTGTAAATATAAATTCTAAATACAAAAAAACAAAAGTTACCTTAGAGTACAATCGCTGGTCAAAACCACAATTATTATATACTTTCACGGCACCAAGTGAAGAAGAGTTTATAAAACTTTTTGTAAGAAATCACGAATCTGTATCTGAAAAAATTTTGGACGAAGAAAGGAAAAGATTAGTAAATTTATATAAAAAATATCAATCAATTGAAATTGATAGAATATTAAGACAAGAACATGAATTAACAATAACTTGTCCAACAGATTACAATCTTGATGTTACAAAAGATAACTTTGTTTGGATTTCAAACGAAACATCAAAAACAAGTCAGGGAATATTTATTTATTATTATAATTATAAAGATACAAATAGTTTTGCGGTTGAAAGATTGGTTGCAGTACGTGATTCAATAACAAAAAGATATGTTCCTGGTCCAGAAGAAGATACTTATATGACCACAGAAAAACTTTTGCCTGCATATAAAGAAGTATTTCAACTTAATGATAAATATGCTTGTAAAATTAGAGGATTATGGAAAACTCACAACTATCTACTTGGTGGTCCTTATGTTAGCGTTTCTATTGTTGACGAAAAAAGAAACCGTATAATCACTGCTGATGGCTATGTGTATGCTGGTATGCAAGACAAGAAAAAGTTTTTGTGGCAAGTAGAAGCTATTTTGCACACTATAAAAGCAATATAAGAATGACAAAATTAGACCTAAATCTAAAATACATACCAAAGTTATTGAAAAACAGTAACAAAGGATTACATGACTTATATTCATGCTTTGGTTCACAATCCTTATAATGCTAAAAAAAGTTTAACAGTCAAAAAATTTGGCGTTTTTCATAAGTGTAAAGTACAGCGTTATTTTTATTTTTTGATAGCGAGATAAAACAATATACAACTCCAGTTGTTGATAGAGTAAACATTCAATATGGTGGCAGTGTTGTTGCTCTGCCCGTTTATAATGTGCTTTTGAAAATAAAAGGAGAGGAATTTAAAATATTAGCAGCTTTTGATAAAAACATGAAAATCACATCACTATTAGGTCATTTTGATTTTTTAAACAATTTTGAACATGTGGGAATTAGCAAAAAAAGAAGGAAACTAACGTTAATACGATAGATATATCTTCCCACAAAACTCTTTTCTTATTATAAAAAATAATTACTTATGTTAAAATACAGCCAATTAAATGATTATATTTTAGGTGTTTTATATAATTTTAAAAAAAATAAACAAACAGGTTATTTTAGTTTGAGCGAGATTGCGAAAAATTTAGATTACACTGCCTCCTATAGCGAAATATTAGATATTGGCAAATACCTTGAAGCCGAGGGATATGTAAAAGCAAATTTTTCGCTTGGTGAGGTTTTTATTGAGTTAACTGTAAGTGGAGTAGTTTATTTAGAGGACAAACCAGAAAAATTTACTGAAAATTTTGATAGTTATATTACCAAACACAAGTTAGATACAAAAACAGTTTCAAAATTTTCTATGGCTACTGTGTTAAATTCCAAAAAGCCAATACTTAATTTAATGGATAATGTAATAAATTATATTGATTCCGTTGAAGCTCTTAATGGTTCTGATGTTTCGTTTGATGCAAAAATTCTAAAATTTGAAGTGATGAAAGAAAAACCAGACAGAGAAATATTACTAACAAAAATAGAACGTTTTAATAACTATCCCAAAATTATAGATTATACCTTTACTCTGAAAAACTATTTCAGCGATTATGCTGATAATTATTAATTTTTGAAAAAAAAAATTGAAAAAAATAGCAATATTAGCCTCTGGCTCAGGTTCGAATGCGGAAAATATATATAATTATTTTCGTAATTCAAAAAAAGTAAAAATAGAATTAATACTTACCAACAACAAAAATGCTTTTGTTATTGAGCGAGCCAAAAAACTTGGTATTAAATGTCAAATTTTTAGTAAGCAAGAACTTAAATCAAATTATGTTCTTGATATTTTACAAAAAAATAATGTTGATTTTGTTGTGCTTGCAGGTTTTTTACTGCTCATACCAAGCAATATTATAGAAAAATATACTAATAAAATTATTAATATCCACCCCGCATTGCTACCAAAATATGGAGGTAAAGGAATGTATGGAGATATTGTACATAAGGCAGTTATTGAAAACAAAGAAAAAGAAAGTGGTATAACAATTCATTATGTAAACGAAAAATATGATGAAGGAGCTATTATTTTTCAAGCCAAATATAATATTGAAACCACTGACACCGCCGAATTGCTTGCAAAAAAAATTCACAAATTAGAATACGAACATTTTCCAAAAGTAATTGATGAATTAATTAGATAACTATACACCTTATGCATATCAAAATAAATAATTAACCATTTAAACTTGTTCTTTTGAATTTTATCTTC
>JAOZTW010000710.1 GCA_029938985.1 Bacteroidales bacterium
ATTAGGAAGTAAAGCAATTAATAATCAATGATTTATAATTTCAACAAAATCCGTTGTAATCAGAAAAATTTAAAAATTCAAGCAAATGAAATGTAAATATTGTGGTGCTAATAATGTAAATGAAGAAAAAAAATGCTTTTCTTGTAATGCACCTCTATCTGTGAGGTCAAATTTAACAAAAAAAGACGAAGAGGGGCTATCAAACTATATAAAAAGTGTGGAAAATATGTTAAAAGTGGCTAAGAAAAAAGCTGATGGGCAAATATTTTTTGTGTTTTTTATCCTTGCGGTTATTTGGATGGCAAGCTCTTTTTTTATGTATAAATTTATGCCAGATGAATTAACTATTGTGATAATTTTTGCGGTAGTGTTTGGACTCGTAATGTTTATCGTTTTTGGTGCAAGTATAGGCATTTTTGAAAATAAAGCGATGGAAAATATTTTTAATTCCAAAATTAAAAATGATATTAGAGATTATTTAAATGAATTAGATTATACAACTGCTGATTTTCAGAATGTAGCAGGCTCGGTTTTAGACGAAAAATCAGTATTAAATAATTTTTTGGCAGATATTTAAAAATATGGCGTTTTTCACAAGTGAGAAGTTCAAGGAGTCTTTTTGAAATATTAGAATTAAAGTTTCATTTTGTAAATGAGCATTTTAATATTTCAAAAGTAATGAAGAAATTTATACTTGTAAAAAATGCCAAAATTTTTTTAACTTTAATGAAAAATCAACTCCAATTATTTGTAGAGAATAAAAAACTGTTCAAAAAAAAAGATAAAATACTTGTGGCAGTAAGTGGTGGTGCCGATTCGGTAGTTTTGTTGGATTTACTTGTAAATGCTGGATATACCTGTGCAATAGCACATTGTAATTTTCAGCTTCGTGACGAGGAGTCTGATAATGACCAAAAATTTGTAAAAGAGTTATCCGTTAAATATGGATTAGCTCTTTTTGTAAATAGTTTTGAAACCGAAAAAATTGCAAGCCAAAAAAATATTTCTATTGAAATGGCAGCAAGAGAACTCCGTTATAAATGGTTTAACGAGTTGGTGCAACAGCATAATTATCAGTATATTGCTACAGCACATCACAAAAACGATTCGGTAGAAACTTTATTATTAAACTTGGCACGTGGCACAGGCTTAAAGGGCTTGACTGGTATTCCATTAAAAAACAATAATATAGTGCGTCCATTATTGTTTGCAAATAAAAGTCAAATTTTAGAACATTGCAAAAAATTTGATTTGCAATTTAGATTAGATAAAACTAATTTACAATCAATTTACAATAGAAATAAAGTAAGAAATAAAATAATACCTCTGTTTGAAGAAATTAATCCTGCTTTTCAACAAAATATTAGCAATAATATAAATAGATTTCAAGAAATACAACAAATATTTACAATCGAAATTAATAATAAAAAAAATACTTGTATCAAAAAAGATAAATCAAATGTATTTATTGATATTAATAAACTGTTGTATCTTAAACCTTTACGTACTTATCTTTTTGAGTTTTTACGTCCATATAATTTTTCTAATCAAATAATTGACAATATTATTTTGGCAATAAACAGTAGCTCAGGAAAACAATTTTTCTCTTCAACTCATCGTCTTGTAAAGGATAGAAATAATTTTATTATTACAGAAATAAAAAATACAACCGATAAAGAATATCAAATATATGATAATCAAAAAAATATTATTATTAATGAAAAACAAAACGATGAATTAATATTGAATATTAAAAAATATTTGCAATATAATGATTTTAAAATAAATAGAAATAAAAAATATGCTTATTTAGATTTAGATAAACTGGAATTTCCGCTTGTCTTACGCAAATGGAAAACGGGAGATTATTTTTATCCTTTTGGTATGAAAAAAAGAAAAAAAATTAGTGATTTTTTTATTGACCAAAAATTTAGTTTATTAGAAAAAGAAAATACATGGTTGTTAACTTCTAATAATCTAATAGTTTGGGTAGTAGGACACCGAATTGATAATAGATTTGCTATAAAAAACAATTCCAAAGTTGTGGAATTTTTTCACAATTTCAAAGAAAAATAAACACCAACTTGATTCTCTGATATTTGAGGAAGCAGAGAAACATTTTTTATTTTTATAAAAGGATTAATATTTTTAAATGGTTCAAAATAATAAACTATATTTGTAACCACAATCGCAATTCCTGCACCAAGTAGCACATCTGAAATCCAATGTTTATTATTTAAAATTCTAAAAGTACCTGTAGTAGATGCGAATAAATAGCCTGTAAATGATAAAATTGAATTTGTTTGATAAAATTCGTTTTTTAATACAGCGGCATTTGTGAAAGCAAGCGTTGTGTGACCTGATGGAAACGAATGTCTTGAACCATCAGGACGAGTTTTTAAACTTAAACGTTTAATACTGTGTGTTAAAGTTGCTGTAATTAGATTTGAAATAAACAAATATTTTGTCTGGTCAAACCAATGATGTTGTGCTTTTACTTTAAATATGTCAAATAAATACATTTCAACAATTGGCACATATTGAAAATAATCATCAATACTTAATTCAAAATCGTTACCAATTTCATTTCTTAAATCAACCTGAAAATCTTGCTCAAATTGACTGTTATTTAGCATAACACCTGCTCCAATTAATAGAGTGGGAAATATATTTTTCTTTATAAATCTTTTGGTGCGAGTGCTGTCAGTAATTTGGGCGTTTGAAGTTAAAACACTTGCTGTCAATATAAATATAATTATTGTTATTTTGTTCATTTATTTTAATTACAAATTAAGAATTAGAAATGGTTTACACCTTAAAATTCAATTATTTAAAAATACCTACCCCCTTATTTTCTTTGCTTAATACTAAATTTTATTTCAAAATTAAATAATGGAATAAAAAACGAATTATAACTAAAGTTTTTGCTTTCATTTTATATTGATTATCAATAATTTATAAAATT
>JAOZTW010000117.1 GCA_029938985.1 Bacteroidales bacterium
AAAAAGACACTTATTAAAATGTATTTACTTGAAAATCTTTTTATTATAGTTTTTTGGCATTTTTTGTAAATACTTATTAATCATACCAACACTGTTTTGTAGGGACTATCGAATTTCCATTGTTTTTTAACTATTTTATTCCAAGCTACCAACTACTTTTTCTACTTCTTCTAAAATTTCGCACGATTTTACAAGAGCTTTCATATTTGTGTGGTCGTTGTATAATGGTCTATCAATATCAAGAAATTCAACATATTTTCTAATAACTTCTTTTGCTTTTGTGGTGCCTTTTCCAAAATTATATTCTCTAAAATCGAGAGCTTGGGCGGCAGCCATTAGCTCAATACCAAGTATTCCGTAAGCATTATCAAGAATTTGAAAGTTTTTAATGGCTGTGTTCATACCCATAGAAACAAAATCTTCCTGGTCGGCAGCCGCAGGAATTGATTGTACAGATGCTGGTGCACACAAAATACGTTGTTCAACAATTTGCATATCAGCGGTGTATTGACTAAGCATTAATCCAGAGAACATACCAGCACCTTTTGTTAAAAAAGCGGGAAGTCCAACACTAAGAGCAGGATTATTTAATCTATTCATTCGTCTTTCCGACATTACCGAAACCATTGTTATAGCACAACTTATCATATCCATTGGTAAAGAAACTGGCGTTCCTTGAAAGTTAGCACCAGAAAGTTGTGTTTGGTCATCTGGAAGGAAAATAGGGTTATCCCCCACTCCATTAAGTTCTATTTCAACCTGTGTACGAGCAAAAGCAAGAGCATCGTGAGCAGCACCAATTACTTGTGGTGTAGAACGCATTGAGTAAGCATCTTGTACTTTACAATTAACTCTATATTCTGCCAAATCGCCTTCTGCAACCAATTTTCTTATAGCCTTTGCACTTCTTACTGCTCCCACAAAACCTCTAATTTTATGAATTCTTTCATCGTAAGGTTTCATATTTGCTTTTAAAGCCTCAAGCGACATTGAGGCAGCTATTTCTGCCTGCTTCAACCATCTGTTAGAATCATAAATCATTATTGCACTCATTGCGGTAAGCAAATTAGAGCCGTTGATAATTCCCAATCCATCTCTTGCTTGCAAACCAGGAATTTCAATTCCAGCTTTTTCCATTGCTTCTTTTCCAGGATATAATTCTCCTTTATAAAAAGCCTTTCCTTCTCCCATTACAACCAATGCAATTTGCGACATTGGAGCTAAATCTCCAGAAGCACCAACCGAACCTTTTTGACAAACAAAAGGAGTTAATCCTTTGTTTAGCATTTCAATTAGAGTTTGGGTAATTATTGGTCTAATTGCCGAATTGCCATGTGCGTGTACATTTATTCGTCCTACCATTGCAGCTCTAACATACTCAATAGGAGCTGGGTCTCCAATTCCTGCCGCATGATTGTATATTAAATATTTTTGAAAATCTTTTACTTGCTCGTCGTTCAATACCACCTCCGAAAATTCTCCAATACCTGTATTTACACCATACATTATTTCATGAGATTCCAATTTTCGTTCAAGCATAGCTCTGCATTTTTTTATACGTAGCAAAGCGTCAGCATGAAGTTTAACTTTTTCATTATTTCTTGCTACACTAACTACTTTCTCCACTGTTAATCCTGAACCTGTAATTACTATTGCCATTTTTAATTTTTTTATGGGGTTTGAAATTCTTAATAAATGATATTTATATACAAGTATCCATACAAAAGTTTTCACACATTTGTATTTTTCTAATCTATTGGTTTATAACCATATAATTGTATCATTGAACCATTGAATAATTGTATCATTGAATAATTGTATCATTGAACGATTGGATAATTGTATCATTCCTAAGTTATCTACTTGTGCCTTAATCTAATATTTCTGTTGCTGCATCTAAATACAAAAAAACATCTTTTGGACTATTATTTATTCTTTCATCACTTCGTTTTTTGCCAAGTCTCACAACCACAGCATTTCTATCTTTTAACACAAAAATATACTGTCCATTAATTCCAAAAAAATAAGGAATTTGTTTGTTCTTATATTCTAACATTCTAAAATGATAACCAGAATAATCTACAGGTTTATCATTTTTATTTTTAAGATAATCAGCAGGTTTTGTTGCTTCCTTAAGATAGTCTTTTGGTACAATAAATGTATTATCAAATTCACCATTATTCAAAACCACATGACCAAGTCTTGCAAAATCTCTTGCGGTGGCATTAAAACAACAAAAACTTCTTATTGTTCCGTCTTTACGGTCTAAGCTCCAAAGAGCATCATGCTCTGCACCAATAGGATACCATAAATTTAGATAAACATAATCTGTAATTTTTGTTTTAGTTGCTTTTTCTAAAATTTCAACAAGTATCAAGGTATTAACACTTTGATATTTAAAGTTTTTACCTACTTCATCAACAACTTTAACTTTATCAATTTGTTTATCTAATTTGTTTCCATAATATGCTTTTGCAACATCAGAAAATGGGCTGTTAAATTTTTCGCTCCAATCCAAGCCTGCACTCATTGTTAGTAAGTCTTTTATGGTCAAATCGGTTGGTTCTCCATTATTAAAATCAGATAAAAAATCCGTAACTTTTTGATTAACATTTTTAATCGCTTTTTCATCAATTGCAATTCCTATCATAATACTAACAATGCTCTTTGATATTGAAAATGAATTTAATAAAGAATCTTTATCATAACCTTGCCAATACTCCTCGTATTTTATTTTACCATTTTGAAAAACCAGATAAGCAACTGTTTCGTGTTTTTCAAAACCTTCTCGCAAACTATCATTCAATATATGCTTGTTATAATCCTTTGTTAGTGTCCAAGCAATTGGATTGTTGGCTTTTATGGTGTCGTTGTTCAAATGTTTATAATCAGTTATTGTAGGTTTGCCGTATTTTATAATCTGTTTTATATGATAACTACTTAGATAATAAATCACTGTAACTAAAATAATTGTTATAATTATTGAAAATATTAAATCTCGTAACATAATGTTTGTTATTATTTGACAATTCCTATAATTTTATATGAAATTCAGTTTCAATAGCTCTACGAAATTTAATTTTATCAGGAAACTTTTCCAAGTATTCTTTAAATTTTGTTTTACTCATATTTTCATATAAAAATTTCAAACTTTCTATATAATTTATTCTATCATCTACTATATCTATTCTATTTAAAGACAGTAAGTCAATAGTATTGTGTGCTGCTTCATCGGTTTCGTTAAAGGCTTTATAATATCCTTTTTCATAAATAATTCTTTTTTCAATATCAAAATCTGTTGGGTGTATAATAGGGAGTTTGTATTTATTTGATTTATATCTATTAAAAATACAACTTATTACAAACCAATTATAATAGCTATCTTTTGACGTTTTTTTAAGTCTCGGATTAAAATGTTCAATATCAATAGAAAAAGCACTTGTCAAACGTTCTTCGGTGTAGGCACAAAAATACTCTTGTTCTATTTTCAATATTTGTCTAATTTGCTTTCTTTGTCTCGATTTAGAATATTGTAAATTATTTTTTAGTACTTCCGATTTTCTATTTTTTATTATTCTTTTCATTTTCCAAACCTGTATATATTCGCTATTTCTAAATATTCACTAAGCATTTTTTCTTTCATCATTTCATCTTTTTCATGCGGAATTTTTGTTTTTAATTGTAAAAACCTGTTATATTTTTCCAAACCTTTTTTACCAAGTAATTCTTTGTATTCAAAATCAAAACGCAAAAGATTATTTGGAGTATCACCTTCGGGTGCATATCCCTGTTTACCAACAATTTTATTGTCTTCGTTTTTATAAACAATATATCTATGTTCTGGTTTTACGGTGGTAGCAATAATTGGCGAATGTGTTGTTATAATAAATTGAATATTAGGAAATTCATCCGTTAAAACATATAAAATATTTCTTTGCCATTTGGGGTGTAAATGAGTATCAATTTCGTCTATTAAAACAATAGCTTTTGTTTTCCTAAAATCATCTTCTTTTAAATTTAATTCAAACAATCTTTTTATTAAAAAACCAATCCAGCTCAAAACATTATTTAACCCTTGACTTATCATTTCAATAGGTATCTCATTGTTACCCACCGAGACAGCCACATTTTCGTTGCCTGGTAAACCACCAATTTTATTAATTTTTATATCTTCGTTCGTTATTCGGCTAATAATTTTATGAAAAAAATCAAGTAATTCTTTTTGTTTTTTATCTTTTGTTGCCAACAAAAATGTAGTGAACAACCATTTTTTTACTTCAATAAATCGTTTGTCGGGAATGTTATATAAAATATGGATTATGTCATTCAAATTTGGTAAGTTATTATCAAATGGCATTTTGGGAGCATCTATATTTGTATTACTTTCTTGGATTTGTGGAAACGCAATTATTGGTATTGGAAAAATTCCAATATCAATTGTAGTTTCGGAGGTATAAGTGTCATCAATTTCTATCAGATTATTTCCTTTATTGGTAAAAAATATTTTATTTGTTTTATCATTATTTGTAAAATATTTCAAAATTATTTCCCCTGATTTATGATAAACTGGTTCTGCCGTTTTTGAAACTTCTTTAATTTTAAACAAATTTTCAATTTTATCGGTATCAAAATAATTAGCACTTGGGTAGTCGGTACCAGCAATTGATAGAGCTATTGCCCGCAAAATAGTTGATTTTCCAGTTCCATTTTCTCCAAGTATGCAGGTAATTTGTTGCGACAAATCAATTTCTAATTTATTAAAATGTCCTATATTTTGCAGTTCAATATTTAGTAGTTCTAACTCTTTTTTCGCTTCTTTTTTGTTGATTGCTTTTCCTCTATATTTCTCTATTTTTTTCAAATACTTCTCCTGATTATCAATCATTTTAATCTCCAATTGCTTATTATACTTTAGTTCTAAGTTTAATAAATCATCTATTCTTTTTTTATCATTTTCTAAAAACTCTTCTAAATTTTTAACATAATCATCATTTTTGTTATCATAATTTTTAAACCAAATATTGTATTCTTTCCCTTTTTTTGATTTCACTTGTGTGAAGCCAGGTATAATATCAATTACATTTTTGAAAAAATTGGCTTTAATTTCCGAATCTTTTGCAGTAAACCTCAAACTTGTTTGCGAATTACTACCAATTTCAAGGAACATATTAGGAGTTTTTGCTTTCCAATCTCTACCGTCCCAAAAAGAAATAATTACAGAATCAGCTCCAAGAAACCAATAACCTTTTTCAAGTCTTCCGTACCTGTTGTTGCTTCGCAAAGTAAAAAATAATTTTGCATTATCTTCTTGTTTTTTTAATAAAAAAGATAAAATATTTTCGTGTATTTCTGTTAATTTTTCCATAAAAAAGCAAATTTGTTATATTATTTTGAGGGAATTCAAGCAGGTATTTTTTAATATTTTACTGTATCTGCTTGAAAAATTGTTTCTTTCAAAGTAAATAATTTATCAATAAATTTCTCCATTTTTTGTATAGAAAAGCTATTAATTATCCATGCGTTTATCAATTCTATTGAAAGCAAAACACTTTCATTTGATAATTCCAACGATATAACTAATTCATCTACTGTATTGTTATCTGTCAGTTTAAGTGTGTCTATCCATGCAGAGAACTCAATATTATTAGTTTCTATTTCTTCTTGTATTATTCTTACAGCTCTATTTGAATTATCAATTTTGAAGTTATAAATCGGGTTTCCGTCTGTGTATAAACTTCCGTCATTTTTTGATGTACTTACATAATTTTGAAAAGTTAAATTTTCAACTGATAATAATGTATAAATAATTGTTTTCCAAAAATCAACATTTTGTTTATACACTTGTTCGTTTTCTAAAAAGCTTTTGTATAAATGAGTTACCATAACTTGTAATTTTTTTAATTATATTAAATAAATGCTTCTCCATTTTGGATTTCAATATCAACTCGTTCTTTTTTAGTTCCTTTGACTTTAAAAGAACGAACTACTGGGGAGTTCACAACTTTATGCTGACCTTGTTGAATAAATTTAATAGCTTTATTAAATGTTTCTTCTCGTTTTTTAGCTTCTTGTCTCGGAATTTTATTTTTAAAATTAAAAATATTTTACAAATAACTATTTTTAAGGTGTAAACCAATTTTTAATTCCTAATTCTTAATTTTATTCAAAGCATGTTCTGCGGCTTTTTGTTCGGCTTGTTTTTTGGTATTTCCTCGTCCTTTTCCAAGAATTTGGTCATTTAAAACCAAGTAAGATGTAAATTTGAATTTATCGGTACTTGCGTCTGTAATAAAAATGATGTTTTTTTGATATTTTTGTCCCCACTCAATTATTTGACTTTTGTAATTTTTATTTGTTTCAATAAGTAATTCAAGGTCTATGTGTTTTTTAACAATTTTATTAATTACAAAATCGTAAGTTACATAAAACCCTTTATCAAGATAAATCGCACCAATTAGTGCTTCAAATGCGTCTCCATAAATATTTTTTTTACTCACAAATTGCTTTGTATGTAGAACAATAAAATTTTCTAAACCTATTTTTAGGGCAAGCAAATATAGTTTTTCTCGGTTTACTATTTTTGAACGAGTTTGAGTTAAAAACCCCTCGTCTTCTTTTGGATACAGGGCATAAAGATAATCTCCAATAATGGCATCTAAAATAGCATCGCCAAGATATTCAAGACGTTCGTTGTTTACAACAACTCCTGTATGATCAATGTAGGTTGCTGATTTATGCAAAAATGCCGTTTGAAAATAAGTGATGTTTTTTGGATAAAATCCAAGAATTTTTCGTAATTCTTTTTTTTCTTTTTTTTCTTCTTTGTTACTAAATACAAAGTTTAAGAACGATTTTATTTTTTCAAACACAAGTTTACATTTAATTTTAGGGTGAGTTTTGTTATTAAGAAATTGTTATTTAATTAAGAATATTTGTCAGATATTCGATTATAAATATTATCTACTTTCCTGACAAATATTCATCAAAGAACAGAGAAACAATAAGTTTCTGATTATAGATTTGTTTATTTTACTTAAATCATAAAAATAACGCAGTAATTTGCATTTATGAAAAACGACTTATTTTTAAACAATTCTTTATATTTTTTTAAAAATAACTGAGGCATTGTGTCCTCCAAATCCAAATGTATTGCTCAAAACGTAATTAATTTCACGTTCTTTGCATATATTTGCAGTATAATCTAAATCTGCAATTTCAGGATCTCTATTATCTAAATTAATAGTTGGTGGTACTGTGTTGTTTTGCATAGCAAGTATTGAAGCAATTGCTTCTATTGCACCTGCACCTCCAAGTAAGTGTCCAGTCATTGATTTAGTAGAACTTATACTCATTTTTTTAGCATGTTCGCCAAAAACAGTCAAAATTGCTTTTGTTTCAGCAACATCGCCCAGTGGAGTAGATGTTCCGTGAGGATTAATATAGTCAATTAATTCTGGTTTAATTTCTGCTTCTTCTAATGCGTATTGCATTACTTTAACAGCACCTCTACCTTCTGGGTGTGGGGCTGTTAAATGAAAAGCATCTCCAGTTGCTCCTGTTCCTACAAGCTCGCAATATATTTTTGCACCACGTTTTTTAGCATGTTCGTACTCTTCCAAGATTAACGCCCCTGCTCCTTCTCCCATAACAAACCCATCACGATCTACGTCAAATGGACGTGATGCAGCTTCTGGATTGTCGTTTCTTGTAGATAATGCTCTTAGGGCATTAAACCCACCAAGTGAGGGTTGATTAATTGGAGCTTCTGAACCTCCTGTAATAAACATGTTGGCTTTGCCAAGTTTAAGGTAAAGATATGCCTGAATAATTGCATGTGACGATGAAGCACAAGCCGAAACAGTAGCAAAATTAGGTCCTCTAAAATCATATTTCATCGAAATATGACCAGCAGCTATATCACTGATAATTTTCGGTATAAAGAATGGATTGAAACGTGGTATTTTATTGTTGTTAATAAAATCTTCTACATCATTGGCAAGAGTTTCAATTCCGCCTATTCCAGAGCCCCAAATAACTCCAGCTCTGTCTTTGTCTAATGTTTCAATATCAATATTTGCATCTTCATAAGCTTCTGTTGCCGCTATTAGAGCAAATTGCGAATAATAATCCAAACGCTTTGCTTCTCGTCTGTGCATATAATCTGTAGGTTTATAACCTTTTACTTCGCAGGCAAACTGGGTTTTAAAATTTGTTGGATCAAAACGGGTGATTGTAGCTGCCCCGCTAACTCCATTTTTTAACCCCTCCCAATATTCGGAGATGTTTTTTCCAATAGGAGTCAAAGCTCCCATACCTGTTACAACTACTCGTTTTAATTCCATAATTTTAAAGTTTAATAATTTCAATTAATGAAAATTAAAAAATTAATATTTTTATAAAAATAACTTAGTTTAACTCATGAAAATGAAATAGTAAGTAAATCCAAAATAGATAGTTTTTTTATTCTTAGTGAAAATAAAATAAACAAGTAGATTGGGCTTAGTTATTAGTTCTTTTTCACTAAAGTATATAAAACAAATTATTAACGATTTAAACTTATTTTTACCTAATAACTTCTTCAATAAACATGCAAATTTCTTGATATTATTATATTTATTGAATTGTTTAAAAACAAAAAAAATTCATTTAAGTTTGTCGGTTATTTATTTTAATATAAATTAGTGAAAATAAAATAATAAGTAGCTTCAAGATATATCTTTTTTTGTTTTTTTTAAATATATAAAATCTGTTAATAGCGAGCTATTTAATGACTTATATTAATTCTCCAAAAGGACAAAATAAACAAAGATAGGTTGTGGCTGATTATTATTTCGTTTTCACTTAAATCACAACAGTTGTTTTAGAATTTATATTGATTAATAAACTCTTTTGTTCAACTTAAAACTAGGTTGCCAATTTACCTAAGGCATATTAAAACAAATAGTTAACTATTTAAACTTGTTCTTTTTGTTTCTTGTCTTCTTCAATAAAAATGCAAATATCTTAAGATTATTATATTTATTGAATTGTTAAAAACAAAAAAAATTCGTGTAAATTTGTCAATTATTTATTTTAACACACCTAAAGCAGTTTTGATTAATTACTTAGCATTTTGTTCTATATACGAAATAGCATCTTTTACAGTACCAATTTTTTCTGCTTGGTCATCTGGAATTGCGATGTTAAATTCTTTTTCAAATTCCATGATTAATTCAACTGTATCTAATGAGTCTGCACCTAAATCGTTGGTGAAAGTAGCATCAGCTGTTACTTCGTTTTCATCTACTCCTAATTTGTCTACAATAATTGCTTTTACTCTTGATGTTATGTCTGACATAATTTTTTAATTTTTTTAGTTAGTAATTTTTATATAAATTTGCAGGTGCAAATAAAGCATTTTTGTTTTTAATATCAAAATATTTTTTTAAAATGGATAATTTTCTTAGCAGGGTAAACCTTGATTTAATAATGGAAACCTCTAATAAACTGAAAGATGAGGTGGGAAAAGTAATTGTTGGTCAAAATGAAATGATTGAACAATTTCTTGTTGCAATACTATCAAATGGGCATGTTTTGGTAGAAGGAGTGCCTGGAGTCGCCAAAACTTTAACGGCAAAATTGATTGCAAAAAGTATTTCTGTGGTGTTTTCGAGGATACAATTTACACCAGATTTAATGCCGTCTGATGTTCTTGGAACTAGTATTTTTAATATGCAAACGTCAAAATTTGAGTTTAGCAAGGGTCCAATTTTTGGAAATGTTATCCTAATTGATGAAATAAATAGAGCCCCAGCAAAAACGCAGGCAGCACTTTTTGAGGTAATGGAAGAGCGACAAGCGACTATTGATGGTGTGCAGTACAAAATGGCACCTCCTTTTATTGTTTTTGCAACACAAAATCCAATTGAGCAAGAGGGAACTTATCGTTTGCCTGAAGCTCAATTAGACCGATTTATTTTTAAAATAGAAGTAGGATATCCTACACTTGAAGAAGAGAACGAAATTCTAAAACGAAAACACGAAGACAAAGGCATAGAGCAACTTGATCAGATAAGTAAATTACTCACCGCAGAACAAATTGCAGATTTTCAGAATAAAATAAAGGAAATTCATATTGATAAAAAATTGAGAGCCTATATTGCCGAAATTGTGCATAAAACTCGTAATAATAATGCTCTTTATCTTGGAGCATCTCCAAGAGCATCGCTGGCAATAATGGCTACAAGTAAAGCTTATGCAGCTATTAGTGCTCGTGATTTTGTGACTCCCGACGATGTAAAAAAAATGGTTTATCCAGTTTTAAGACACCGAATAATACTGACACCTGAAAAGGAAATGGAAGGAGCTACTCCAGACAGTATTATTAAATCAATTGTTGAAAGCGTAGAAGTACCAAGATAAGGAATGATGCAATTATTCCTGACCTCTAAAATAATGGGTAAAAAACTGGACATGGCTATAATGTGTTGATATTTATATTATTGTGTTCATGTTTTTTGTTTATTTTATATTTTTTAATTACAGAACTGAAAAGTCGGGAAAACTTTTTATCATAACATTAAAGCATTGATTAATTGAT
>JAOZTW010000118.1 GCA_029938985.1 Bacteroidales bacterium
TAAAATTCAAAAGAACAAGTTTAAATGGTTAATTATTTATTTTGATATGCCTTAGACATATTAAAACAATTATTCATTTTTAATATGCCTTAGAACTTAAATTTTTATACCAAAAAAAAACTTTTTGTATTAAAATTTAAGTTCTAAAATCTAAATATTTTTATTATTATAATAGTAGCTTTAATTCCTTCCAAAATAAAATACCTACAAAAAAACAATGTAATTACTGAAATATAAAAAGCTATCTATCATTTATTTGATGGATTTTTTTTTGCCTAAATTTTAATTATCATAAATTTAATTTTTATATTAATTTATAAATTTTATATTTGCAGGCTCAAAAAATGGGATAATTCCTATTTTAATAATAAATAAAATACTAACTAACACTCAACTTGCTAAGTGAAAATAATTGATTTTTTCACTAAGTGTGATGGAAAAATTAAGAAAAAAATCTTAATTTTGAGTAACACTAAAAAATTATTTAAAATGCAAATATTAAATTTCAAAGTAACAAAAAGAGAAACCGTAGGAAAAAAAAGCACAAAAGCTTTACGACGTAATAAATTAGTACCTTGTGTATTGTACGGAAAAGAAGAGAATATTCATTTTCAAGCTTCTGCTAAAGAACTACGAAAATTGACTAACACACCAAAAACTTTTTTGGTAAATTTAGATATTGATGGTAAAATATATAACGCCTTTTTACAAGACGAACAATATCACCCAGTATCAGATGAAGCTTTACATCTTGACTTTATGCAAATTTATGATGATAAGCCGATAAAAATTCAAGTACCAGTAAAATTAGAAGGTTTTCCTCTTGGAGTAAAAGAAGGTGGAGTTTTGGTGCAAGATAAAAGATATATACAAGTTTTGGCATTAGCTAAACACTTACCCGAACAATTAGTTATAAAAGTTGACGACCTTAATATTGGTGATTCGATAAAGGTAATAAACCTTAAATTTGAAAACTTAGAACTTATTGAAGGAAAAAGTTCAATAGTAGCAGCCGTTAAATTAACAAGAACAGCAATATTAGAAGAAGACGAAGAATCAGAAGAAGGAGAAGGAGAAGGAAGTGAAGGAGAAGAAAGTGAAAAAGAAAAATCAGAATAATTAATATATGAAATATTTAGTCATTGGACTTGGAAATATAGGTACAGAGTATCATAATACTCGTCATAATATTGGATTTACAGTTTTGGACGCTCTATCAAAAGCGTCCAATATTGTTTTTGAACCAGACAGATATGCTTATGTGACAAAGTATAAATTTAAAGGGAGAACTATAATTATGATAAAACCAACCACTTATATGAACCTGAGTGGAAAAGCTGTTAATTATTGGTTGCAAAAAGAAAAAATTTCTATCGAAAATTCTCTAACAATAGTTGATGATTTGAATCTAGATTTTGGTACTATTAGAATTAAGCAAAAAGGAAGTCATGGAGGACACAATGGATTGTCGCATATTTGTCAAACGTTAGGAAACTCGAACTTTCCAAGAATGAGATTTGGAGTGAGCAATAATTTTTCGCAAGGAAAACAGGTTGACCACGTTCTCGGAAAATGGACAGAACAAGAAGAAATAGATTTACATTATCGTGTAAAAACAATGATAGAAGCTATAAAATCATTTGCTACAATAGGCATAACTCGAACAATGAATAATTTTAATGGAAAAATTGAGAATTAAGAATTAGTAATTAGAAATTGGTTTACATCTTAAATTTTTTAATTATCTTTACAATAAAATTTTTCAACATAATATTACAAGGTGTAAACCATTTTTTTAAATTCCTAATTCTTAATTCTTAATTCTTTATCTGCTATAGTTTGGAGCTTCTCTTGTTATTGCTACGTTGTGCGGATGACTTTCGGTAATTCCAGCACTTGTGATTTTCACAAACTTAGCTTTTTTGAGTTCAGCAATATTTTTTGTTCCACAATATCCCATACCAGCTTTTATACCTCCCATTAATTGATAAAAAACCTCGTTCAACGTACCTTTAAAAGGCACTCTCGAAACAATACCTTCGGGTACAAGCTTAGAAATATCATCTTCCACATCTTGAAAATATCTGTCCTTAGAGCCATCTTTCATCGCCTCTACCGACCCCATTCCTCTATATGATTTGAATTTACGTCCTTGAAAGATGATAGTAGTACCAGGCGACTCTTCTACGCCTGCAAACAACGAACCTGCCATAATACAATCTGCACCAGCAGCAATTGCTTTCACAATATCTCCCGAATAACGAATGCCACCATCGGCAATAACAGGGATTCCTGTACCTGCGAGTGCGTGTGCAACATTGTATATTGCAGATACTTGAGGTACACCCACGCCAGCTATTATTCGGGTAGTGCATATAGAGCCAGGTCCAATACCTACTTTTACAGCATCGGCACCAGCTGCCACCAAGTCCAGAGCTGCATCGGCAGTTGCAATATTTCCAACAATAATATCTATTTTGTCGCCAAAAGCTTTTTTTACTATCTTTAAAGTATTGATTACTCCCGCACTATGCCCATGAGCTGTATCAATTATAACAGCATCGACTCCAGCATTAACGAGTGCTTCAACACGTTTTATGGTGTCAAAAGTAACTCCCACTGCCGCCGCAACTCTTAGTTGTCCTTTATCGTTTTTATTGGCAAATGGTCTATCTTTTGCTTTGGTAATATCTTTATAAGTAATTAATCCAACTAACTTATTTTCAGAGTCTACAACGGGTAATTTTTCAATTTTATGAGCTTGTAAGATTTTAGCAGCAGCCTCCAAATCAATACTTTGAGAAGTTGTAATAATATTATCTTTGGTCATCACCTTATCAATTAGTTTACTCTCGTTTTTTTCAAACCTTAAGTCTCTATTGGTTACAATTCCAATAAGAACTTTATCTTTGTCAACAACAGGAATTCCTCCAATTTTATACTCTTTCATCATCTTATGTGCCTTGCCAACAGTGTTGTCTTTTGAAATAGTAACAGGTTCTATTATCATTCCATTTTCTGCACGTTTAACTTTTTTCACTTCACGAGCCTGTTTTTCAATACTCATATTTTTATGAATTACTCCTATCCCGCCCTCGCGTGCAATGGCTATTGCCAAACTGCTTTCGGTAACGGTATCCATTGCCGCAGAGATAATTGGCATATTAAGCGAAATATTTTTTGAAAACTTTGATTTTACGCTCACATCACGTGGCAAAACTTCTGAGTATACTGGACTCAATAGCAAATCATCAAATGTTAGAGCTTCCTCTCTAATTTTATCTTTGTAAAATGACATATTTGTTCTGTTTTTATAATTAAAATTTATATTTCAAAAAAAAATGTTTATTTTTGTGCAAATTTAAAATGATATTTTTAAAAAAGAAATTTTAAAGTTCAAATTTATTTTTTTGATAAAGTAAACTTCTTTATTATGTTAAGCAAAATATAAATGAAAAATTATTTTTTTACAAAAGATATTTATATAATCATCTTATTATCATGTGTTTTAATTAATTCTTGTAATAAAAACTCTATTGGTGATTGTGTAAAACGTGCTGGCGAAATAGATACTATAGAAATGGAATTAGATTTTTTTTATGGAATTGAAGTTTTTAACAAATTAAATGTTTATTTAAAACAAGATACTATTAATAAAATTTTGATTGTTGGTAATAAAAATTTAATTAGTTCGGTGTCCTACAATATTTTAGACAGTATTTTGATGCTCCAAGAGTTTAATATCTGTAATTTTACAAGAAATCCTGATAACAAAATTGATGTTACAGTTTTTACAACAAATCTTGAACAAGTATTTATTTCTGGACCAAGTGATGTTACTTCTATTGATACTTTAAAATTTAAAAGAATAGTTTTTAGAGTTTATGGAGATGTATCTAAAGTTGATGTTGAGGTAGAATGCAGTCATTTTTTTATGGAACATTGGCTCTGTACTGGTGATAGTTATATAGCAGGTAAAGCAGATTTTTTTCATATTTTAAACGATGGTAACTCTTATATTCATGCTTTTGATTTAACTTGTAACTACGCCCATGTTTCGCAAGAATCTACTGGTGATATAGAAATAAGTGTGGAAAAAAAAATAACAAGTAGAATTATTGACATTGGCAATATATATTATAAAGGTGAACCCGAAATAGAAATTACAGAACAAACAAATACTGGAGAAATAATTCATGTTAACTAACATATTTATGAAAAATATAATAATAAAAATTCAATTACTGATAATAATACTTTTGTCTTCTGGCATAAATGCCTATTCTCAAAACAATAGAACTTTTGTTGTTATTCCAAAATTTCATTATGGCTATATTATGGCACACCACGAAAGTATGGAATATATTATAAAACAACGAGTTCCATCTGTGGATTACATGTTTGGTCTGCAACTATTAGGAAACCAAAAATGGCAACAAATACATAATTATCCTATGGTTGGTTTTGGCTATTATTATGCAGATTTAGGTAATAAAACTGTTTTGGGAGAAGTCAATTCTTTGTGTTTTTTTATAGCTGCACCTTTTATTAAATTAAAAAAATATAGTTTAGAGTATAATTTTTCGCTTGGTTTATCACATATTTCAAAATATTATAATCATAAAACTAATTATTATAATTTTGCAATTGGAACACCTGTTAATCTGCATGTTAATTTTAATTTGGAACATAAATATAAAATCACAAATAAACTTACATTATTAATAGGCGTGGGTTTTACACATTTTTCGAATGCGGCATACAAAATGCCAAATTATGGATTAAATGTTACAAGTTGTTCTTTTGGAGCTAATTATTTTGTTTTTAAACAAAAACCAGAAAGAATAATTAATGAAATACCAAAATTTAAGAAAAAATTTGACCTGCTAATTTCTCAATCAATAGGGCTTGAAGGTAGCAATACTTTAAGCGAAGATTTATATTTTTTGTCTAATATTTCATTTAATTTTGGACAAAAGTTTAATCACCAAGGAAGATGGGGAGTTGGTTTTGATGTTTTTTATAATAATATTTTTTCTAATTATTATGAAAGTAATGAACTTAATTACAAACAATTAGATTTAATTCAATATGGTACTCATGTTTCTTATGATGTTATTTTAGGAAAAATACAATTTACTTTTCAATTTGGAGCTTACTTATATCGCAAATTTTATGATTACAAAAAAATATACGAAAGAATAGGTGTAAAATATATGTTTAGTAAGCATTTTTATTATCATATTTCTTTAATTGCATATTTTGGCAAAGCACAAAATCCAGAAACAGGTTTTGGCTTTTATTTTTAATTACAAAATAAATAAAAAATATTACCAAATTCTCATTAAAAATACATATTTTCACATTTATTGAACAAAAATTTTTTTAATCAAAACTTTTTTACAATTTTTGCATTCTCAAAACGTTCTAATAATGTTTAAAAATCATTAGAAATTTTTTATTAACAACTTTATTATTATTAACAATTTTTTAATTTATTAATCTTTTAAATTTATTTATCATGAAAAAAATTAATGTAGTATTTAGTGTATTAGTAGCAGTAGTATTATTTTTAGCTTCTTGTAATCCAGATCCTGACGGTCTAGTAACAATTACAGTAGACCAAGGAGACACAACACTTGTAGCAGGAGAGAGCGTAACTTTCAAAATTACTTTAAATGCAGACGCAGATGCAGACGGAGAACTTGGAGCATTTACAGTTCTTGATGGAACTACAGCTTTAGATTCTGCAACATATAGTGGTACAGCAGAAACAGTTCATACTTTTACTTATACGATGGCAGAAGATGCAACAGAAGGAGATGATGCAATTACTTTAACTTTTGAAGCAAAAGATGGAGCAAGTGGAAACACAACAACAAAACAAGTACTAATTACAGTAGGAACTCCTGCTTTAGTATTAGAAGTATATCCAAGTGCACAAATGACAGCTCAAGGTAATGATAACAGTATGTTATATAATTTATCTGATGGTACAGTTCATACTCCAAACAGCTTAACTAAAGCAACAGGAGCGGATATTGATTTATGTTTTATACATCAAGATGGAGACGATAGAAAATTTGGTTTGTATGCACCATCTGATGATTACTCTGTACAAATGGGAGAACAATATGGCTCGTGGTTATTATGGTCAACAAGAAATGCAACAAAATTGGAAAAAGATAACACTTTAGACCCATCAACAATAACAGTTGAAGAAGTACAAGCATTAACAGTTGCAGACAATACAGGTGTACCAAATCTTGTTGAAGGCGATGTTCTTAAATTTGAGACTGTAAATGGAAGAAAAGGTCTAATACTAATTGGAGCAACAGCTAATTCTAAAATAAAAGGAAACCAAAAAATGTATGTTGAGGTTACTATTGAACCAGCATCAGCATCTACAAAGTAATTGTATAAAAATTTAAAATATTAAAAGGAAGCAAAATTTGCTTCCTTTTTTTATTGCTATTTTTAAAAGTTTGTTTTAAAATAAACTATACATTCTATGAGGTTTAATCTCTTTTTTGGCATTTTTCATAAATGCAAATTACTGCGTTGTTTTGATTATTTTAAATTACTCATTTACAATAAGTAAACTGCGGTATTTAAAAAATAAAAATGCCTTGTACTTTACACTTATGAAAAACGCCCTTTTTTTACTTAATTATATGTGTGTGTGTCAAGTGTAAACGTATGATTCTGAAAATTGTTGAAAAAATTAAATCCGTTAAACTTTATTAAGTAGCTATTATTTCTTTTCTCGTAATTTTTTTTCTAAAAAAGCTATATGTTCCTCCGCTTTTAATCTTTTATATTTCTCTTCTTTTTTTTGTTCTTCTGCAAGTTTTTTTTGTTCCTCTGCTTTTAATCTTTTATGTTTTTCTTGTTTTTTTTGCTCTTCTGCTTCTTTTTTTTGTTCCTCTGCTTCTTTTCTTTGTTCCTCTGCTTCTTTTCTTTGTTTTTCTGCTATTTTTCGTATTAATTTTTCTTTATCTAATTTTTTTGTAGTATTTCTCAGTTTTTTGGTTGTACTACTTAATTCATCTGAAAGATTATTTATTGTACGATATTTATTTTTAAGCATTTGAATATATTCATCTTCTGCAAACATTTCTTCTTCTAAATCGGGGTTGTCGAGCGAGGCAGATTTTAAACGATTCACTATTCGTCCAAAATCTTTGGGCATTTGTTCGGTAGGTAAACGCAGGCGATGTCTGTTATTGTTATGAATTAAACTTTGGTCAAAAAAACTTAACAGTTTATATGTTCTTTTTAATTCTTCGGTTGTTAGAAACTGCAACATATTTTCCTTAATAGTGTCTAAATGTGCTAATTGAACTATTATTAAACCGTAAGTCAAATTATCAATAAATTCGTTAGGTTTTTTTAAAATTTTTTTTGTGTAAAAACCTCTGGTTTCATTATTTACATGCAAAACAAGGTCTTTTATGTCGTTTTCAATTTTAAAATTAAGAATAAAAATAGGAAGTATTGGTAAACTTACTATTTGCTTTTCTGGTACTTTTGTGCGAGAATTTATTTTTGTTCGTTCTACTTTTTTAATGAAATTTTTAGCTATATAACGTTTAAAACGATAAATATCAGAAGGGTCGTTTTCTTTTTGCAACTCTATCATTATGTGTTCTTCTTTGCCAGAAGGGTCTTTTATGGTGGCAATAAAATCAAGATGTGCTCTTGCTATATCATTTCCTGTATGTGGGTCTTTTACTTTACTTTTTTGTAATTCTAATTCGGTATCTATTAATTGCCATTCGGTTTTATTTGCATCTTGTTTTTTTTTGTTTGCTTTATTTTCTATTTCTAATATTTTAATTTCCTTATCAAAATCTGTTTTTTTTTCTGTAAAATTACCTGATTCGTAGTGCAAGTCTGTAATGTTTCTGTTCGAAAGTACAGATAATATTATTTTTGCCGATTCAATATCTTCTAACAAATATTTAAAAACATTATCATAAATAGGATTAGGGAGTATTTCATAGTTTTTCATTCAAATAAGTTTTTATAGTGAAATCTTGGCGTTTTTCATGAGTGTCAAGTTCAAGGTTTTTTTAAAATATTCGAATTAAAGTTTACCTTTGTAAATGAGCATTTTAATATTTAAAAAGTAACGAAAAAATTGATATTCGTAAAAAACGCCAGAATCTTTTTGCAAAGATACAAATAATATTACAAACTTATACTACATTTTTTTAATAAAAATGATAGAAGCTTGTTTTTAAATTCTAATCTAAAAAATTGCAAATTGAAATATTGTAAATATTTTACAAAAAAAAAATTTTTTTAAAAAAAAGGTTGCAAATTTGTTTAATATTTTAATTTTGTAAAATAAATTTAATATCTTTGCAAAAATATTTTATTTTTATTAAAAATAATAATTTCCAATTTTAAAATTATCAATTAATCAATAATTAGAATTTAACACTTATGTTAAAAATATTTATAGAATCAGCATGTTCTAATGGCACATTATCAGATGGTGACAGAAACTTAATCTTTAAAAAAGGCAAAGAACAAGGAATTAATGAAGCTGAAATAAAGAAAATGATAGACGATGCTTTGCAAAATTTTGATAACAACAACGATTTAGCATCTGGATTTATTACAGAAGACGACAATGAAAATTTAGAATCAGGTTTTATTATAGAAAACAACGATTCTGATGAAAAAACTACATTTAACAACAACAACGATTTGGATTCTGGTTTTATTACCAACGAAGACGATAATAATACCACAAAATATCCAGCAAGTGTGTTTTCAAATGTTACCGAATTAGACAGTCAAGGAGCTATGAGCCTTGTACAGAAAGGACAATTGCATGGAAAATGGATTATTATTAAACGAATAAAACCAAAATATAAAGATAATGATAAATATAAAGAGCTGTTTTTTAAAGAATTTGAAAACGCCTATCATTTAGACCACCCAAACATTGTTCGCCTCTTGGATAAAGGCGAAGATGCAGAAGGTGCATATTATACAATGGAATTTGTAGATGGCAGAGCATTGTCGGATTTTATAAAAAAATCGGGAGTTACTAATGAAAGACATGTGAAAAAGATATTTGTACAACTGCTTGATGGACTTACTTATGTACATAAAAAACAAATTTTTCATCGTGATTTAAAACCAGATAATATATACCTAACTTTTAGAGGCGACAATGTTAAAATTCTGGATTTTGGCTTGGCCGCTGCCGATAGTTTTGAAGACGACCTTGTGAAAGTGGGTACGCCACGTTATGCCGCTCCAGAACAAATGACCAAAGGAAATACGGTTGACCAACGTGCAGATATTTATACTGTTGGACTAATTTTATTGGAAATGTTAACTGGTGATGTTGCAGATAAAACAGCTTCTAAAGTTGCTAATGCAAATTACAAACATATTATACAAAAATGTTTGAACGAAAACCCAAATGAAAGATTTTATGATTGTCAGGAAATACTTGAAGCTCTGAACACACCTATTATTCAAGAAAATGATAACAATAATAAAGATGACGATGAAAAGAAAAAATTTCCTATTGTTCCAATATTAATTGGAGTTGTAGTAATAGCTTTAATTGTTGTTGGATTTTTATTTAAAGATAAAATTCTTCATTCGTTTGGAAGTAACTACACAGAAGACATTACTAAAGCTAATACTCATTTTTCTGATGGAGAATTTAATTCTGCAAAAAAAATGTATGATAGCATTATAAAACTTGATGAAAAAACAGCGACTGAATTTACTTTTAAAGTTGATAAAATTAAAGAATTTTTGGCTCAAAAAAAACTTGCGGATGAGGCTTACGAAATTAACTACGTGAAAGCACTTATAAATTACAAAAAAGCTTTAACAATTATTGATGCTGGAAGTGGTTATTCAAACAAAAGTGAAATAACTGAAATTCAGAATAAAATAGAAGAAATAGACAAATTTTATGACAAAATTAATTTAGATGACTTGAAAGTTGTTAATAAAGATGGTAGCATTGGATTTAGTTTTAACGGAAAACTTGTTGTTGACTATTTGTTCGACGATGTTCATTATGATAAGTATTATAAAAAAACATGGCAAATTATTCCTGTAATGAAAAATAAAAAATGGGGTTATTTAAAAGGAAATACAAATATTAAATTTATTAAATGTTCTTTTAATAACAAAGGTAGTAGCAAATTGTCAGAAAGATACTGGAAAAATGCTCCAATATACTGTTCAATAAAAGATATTGAAAAAATGGCTGAATCTTTAAAATAGATTTTTAGAAAATCAAATAATATAAACTACAACTTAAAAAGTGTTAATATTTAGAGAATTAAATATTAACACTTTTTTTATTAATCAGTATTTTAATGCTGTATATATTGTAGAGACAGGTTTTTCACTTATTTATTTGACTAAAGTTTTTGTGTTCATTTTGTGATGATTATCAATGGTTTTTACAAATCATTGATAATCATCATAAAATGAACACAAAAACTTTAGTAATTAAAATTAGAAAATCTAAAATAAACAAAAAATAAATATTTACTGGGCATTGCTGTAGTTGCAGATTTATCTGCAG
>JAOZTW010000711.1 GCA_029938985.1 Bacteroidales bacterium
AAGCAATTAATCAATGCTTTAATGTTCTGGTAAAAAGTTTTCCTGACTTTTCAGTAAATAAATAATATTTTACAAAATTAGTTTTTATATTAAGATAAACAAAAATATAAAAATTAAATTTAGTATTTATTTTCTTTATTTAAAAAAAATTATTAGGTTTGCACCACAAAAATTGTATTATCCACAATAGATAGTCATTATTGGTATAATTATATAAATATCAGATTAATATGTTAATATTTTTTATCAATTAATAGATTATCATAAATTAATTGAGTGTTGAAACAAAGCGACTTACAAGAAGTTAAACCCTACAAAAATGCTCAAACAAAAAAGGAGCAGGTAGAAAAGATGTTTGATAATATTGCACCAACTTACAATTTTCTAAATCATTTTCTTTCACTTGGTATTGATAAAGGATGGCGAAATAAAGTTGTGAGAATTTTGAATACAAACAAGCCAAAAAAAATACTTGATATTGCCACAGGAACAGGAGATTTGTCGTTTGCAATGCTGAAATTAAAGCCAGAAAAAATTACAGGAATTGACTTATCAGAAAAGATGCTTGATGTAGGCAGAAAAAAGATTGCGAAAAAGAATCAGGGAAAGAAGATAGAATTTTTTCAAGGAGATTCTGAAAATCTAAATTTTTTGGACAATAGTTTTGATGCTGTAACTTGTGCTTTTGGGGTTCGTAATTTTGAAAATTTGGATTTAGGACTTTCAGAGATGTACCGAGTTTTAAAAAAAGATTCAAAAGTTGTGATATTAGAATTTTCTCAACCAAAAAATAAATTTGTATCAGGTATGTACAACCTATATTTCAAAAAAATATTACCATTTATTGGTAATTCAATATCAAAAGATAAAAATGCTTATACGTACTTACCAGACTCTGTAAGTAACTTTTCTTATGGAAACAACTTTCTAAACCACTTATCAAAATCAGGATTTAAAAATACTAATTTCAAAACTTTAACTTTTGGGATAGCATCAATTTATATTGGAACAAAATAAAAAAACTATTATATACAGTTGATATTTTGTCTTTTATAATGTTATTAATGATTTTATTTATTTTTCAAGAAAAAAAAATATGATTATAGAATAATATATTTGAATTTTTTCTGTTTTATAAACAAAATAAACATTTTAATTATGAAAAAAATAACAATATTACTTGTAACTATATTTTTTGCAAGTTCACTTTTGGCACAAGCACCAAAGAGTAAAATTAAAAATTTAAGGTTTCACGACAAAAAACCTATACATTGGGGATTTACGTTTGGAATAAACACAATGGATTTTACTATACATAAAAATGCGTCTTTTATGAGCGATAGTGTTAGTATTTATGGTATAGAAAACGGTTTGCAACCAGGTTTCCATCTCGGTCCTATTTTAAATTTAAGACTTGCACATTTTTTCGATTTTAGAATGTTAATTAATTTGTCGTTTGGTCAAAGAAACCTTAGCTACCATACATACTCAGGAGTTGCTACCGACTCCGCAACAGCTTTGAGTACCACCTTAATGAAAATTCCATCAACTTTTATAGAAGTACCATTACTAATAAAGTATAAAGCGGTCAGACTTGGAAACTCACGACCTTATTTAATTGCAGGTTCAAACATAAGATATGACCTTAATGCTCGCAAAGAACCAAACGATGCAAATGGAGACATGATTCAACTTCAAACTCTGGACTTTTATTTTGAACTCGGTTTTGGTATTGATTGGTATTTACCATATTTTAAACTTGGTACAGAGTTTAAATTCAGTAACGGCTTTAATAATATTTTAAAAACAGATAATAGTATTTACACTTCACCAATTGATAAAATGACTTCTAAAATGTTTATGATATCATTTCATTTTGAAGGATAAAATCAAAAATATAAATTTGAATATCTAAAAAATATCGGCGTTTTTCACGAGTATCAATTTCTTCGTTACTTTTGAAATATTAAAATATAACGAAGAAATTGATACTCGTGAAATTTACTGTCCAACCGAAACATTTACTCCATTTTGAGAGACAATATATTCTCCATCACATTCACCTGTTCCATAATTAATTTTAACAAGATCACCAGAACCAGTTTTTGTAATAGTATATTCTCCTGAAATAAATTGTCGATAGCTGCATGAAAAATCTTCTATTAATTGTTCTCCATATGTAGTAAAAGTTTCACCACTTGTATTTACTCCCGACAACTCCGAGTTGATTTCAATAATATCATCTTTTTTATCATGAATAGTTAAATGTCCCTCACGCCAAATTACATAGTGAGTACCACTCCAATTAAATTCTTTATCATCAGGAAACACTAAACGCATTCTTGTAGCAATTAATTCATGCTCTGGTTTTAAATCCTTTAAACCAAAAAATGTTATTTTTATCTCTCCTGTGATTAATACATCATCTTGGGAAAAATTATTAAAAGTAACAATTACATCCTTGTTAAGGTCGTCAAACCAATTATTTCTATAAACAGCAACTATTTGTCCTCTTCTTTTTATTTCATCTTTGCCAATACATCCTATCGAATCGTAGGTTGCTGTTAGTTTAACAAAATCATCTTCTAAGTTTTCTACAAGTTTTGTTATACACGGCTCATCAAACAAAGCATTTTCTTGGTCAACTGTGTTTTCCATAACAAAAACAAATATACTGTTTAATGTTTTTTCTGCTCGTTCGTTCTCATTTGCAATTTTGATATCAGGTTGAAATTCTTGTTGACATGAAGCAAAAAAGAAACCCATTATAAGAATAAAGAAAAATAATTTTGGTGTTTTCATAGTATTAATTTTTTATTAATTATTGTGATAAAGAAAAAGAAAATAACGCCGTAAACGGCAATTAAAAATTAAGAATTGGTTTACACCTTAAAATTCAATCATTTATTTTAGGCATATCAAAATAAATAATTAACCATTTAAACTTGTTCTTTTGAAT
>JAOZTW010000712.1 GCA_029938985.1 Bacteroidales bacterium
TTGGCTCATATAGTTTTTTTACGGATGTCGATTATTATTATTTTTATTTTTTCAAAAAAAGTTATATTTGTATTTTTTAAAGCAACAAAATTAATAAAATATTTTAAAAATTACTCTTTTTATAAAATTTATTACAATGGATTTTCCAATAAAATGTTTACTTGATGAACAAAAAAGTTATCAATGGTTAGTTGATTTTTTACATAATGGGTCATTAAAAAGTCCTTATGGAGATGATTTGAATTATATTATTAATGATAGTCGCCGTTCACCTGTGCTACAATATTATGGTAAAATATCAAAAAAGACTTTTAATATCTTTACAAATACCATATTTAAAGGGACTCATTTTAAGTGCAGTGAAATAGTCTTGATTATCAGAGGTTTTCTACAAGGAGATAGCACAGCTCAGCTTTCAAGAGAATTAAAAAAAGATTATCAAAATTTATTAGAACTACGGCATAAATTTATGGAGTGTGGATTTTTAAATTTAGATAAGTCTCCTTTGCCAGACCCAGTAACAGAGACTGATGAGATGTTTCAAAACGCTGGTGAAAAAGGAGATAAGCATTTATCTCCTATTGACCCCACCTCGTTCATGTGCAAATAAAAGACGTGGACATGGAACATTTGAAAACGACCGTCCACCTGTTGTAGGTACAGTTGGTCGCACTACTGGATTAATTCGTATTGAAGTAAGAAAAAGAACAACAAAATCGGAATTAAATGAACAAATAGAATCTTTTACTAAACCACAAACAACCTGTAATACAAATGAATGGAGTGGATATAGTGACATCTATAAAATGGAAAGAACACATAAAACAGTACGTCATGGTATGAAGAATATGCAAGAGATGATGATGGTGATGGTGTTAATGAGGTGCATACAAATACCATAGAAGGAATATGGACAGGGCTAAGAAATTACCTTAGAATTTTTCGGGGTGTACATAAAAAATATTTGCATTTGTATTGTGCAATATTTGAAATAAAAAATAATTATAAAAAAGTTTCTGCAGAGGTAATACAATTGGTTTGTTTTAATAATAATAATGAAAATAATTATACCCGTAAAAAAACTACATGAGCCACAATTAATGTTACATTTTAGCATTATTCTATAATATCAAGATATTTGCGTGTTTATTGAAGAAGATAAAAGCAAAAAGAACTATTTTTACTCTGTCGGGCATTCGCTCGGCAGAGTTTTAATAAACTTTACAACTTTCAACTTTACAAACTTTAAACCGTATTGCAATTATCAATTTTTAGGTTTATGATTATTATATTTTCAGACAACATTCAAGATGTAAGTATAATTGAATATTTTATTATAAAATTTAATAATGGTTTGCAGTATAGAGAATTAGATTTAGGAATAATTAGGACTTATTATATCATGGATTGTTGAAATTGCAACAGCAATGTTTTTTTATTATTTCAAAATAGTATATGAAATTATTAACTATGATTTAAAAAAAACCCCGAAAGATGTTATTGATTTTGCCATTTTTCATTTCAACCAAGGCAAAGAAAAAGATGCTGTAAGCACAGAACTATCTAAAAAGGGCTGGCACAAAAAAGAACATCAAGATATGGTTTTTAAAGCTATTCATACCGAATCCGAACTGATACATTTAGCTCGTTCTGGTTAAAAACCAAAAAATAGGGGACTTGGAAACGTCTAAATAGCATGACAAGTACAACAAAACCTAAGTTGATAAAGTAATGATTTAATATTAATAGTCTGAATTTTAACACTTAAAATACTTTAGGAACTTACGTCTTAATACACTAATTTAATTTTGCATCTCACAGGAATGCAATATCCATTAAAAAAATAAATTTTATTGTTGTGTTGGAGGTTTTGTGCGGTCTCTTGCTACCATTTCTTCTATGTCAATATTTACGCTATCAATTAAAGTGTTTCCACATTCTTTACAAAAACGTGCATCGCTGTCGTGTTGTGATTTGTCGCAATGTGGACAAATTAATGGATTAGTAGAAGAACGAATTGTATTTAAGATAGTTGCAGTTACAATACCAGTTGGTATGGCAATTACAATGTGTGCCATTATTTTCACAAAACTTTCAACAGCTAATCCAGCAGAAGTTTGAGGAGAGATGTTATCTGCACCCATAACAGTTAATTGTGAAATAGTCCAATATATACTTGCCGGAATACTTGTAAAGCCACTTGTTTTTCCCTCTATTAAATAAAGTAAAGTACCAATTATTGTAATAAGCATTGCAAGTCCGTAGAAAAAGATTATTATTTTGTCTTTACTCGCTTTTATTCCATCAAGAATAACCTTACCTTTATTTGAGTTTTTATTTAATTTTAATATTCTAAATACTCGCAAAAGTCGTAAAGCTCTTATTACCATAAAGCCTTGTGTACCATCTACAAAAATGCTTAAATATGTAGGTATAATTGTAAGCAAATCTATTAATCCAAAAAGACTAAATATATAATTTGCTGGCATTTTTTCTAAATATACTCTTGAAAGGTATTCTACGGTAAACAAAAAAGTAATTATCCATTCTAATATTACAAAAAAACGCCCATATTTTTCCTCATAAATAGGTACGCTTTCTAACATAACAGAAAAAATACTCACAACTATTACAATAGATATAAAAATATCTATCATTCTGCCAGATTTAGTTGTGGTATCAAATATAAAAGTAAAAATTTTATTTTTATTCATAAAAAGTTAAGTTTCTTAAATATTATAAAGTAAATTCAAAATTTCAAAAAGGAATGTGTTTTATATATACTTAAAACCTAAGATTACTTTTATAAAAATATAGTTTGCATACTTAGTGAAAAAGAAAAAATAACTAAGCCCAATCTATTTGTTTATTTTGCCCTTTTAAATATTTTAAAAAAGTCATTAAATAGCTCGCTATTTGCAGATTTATTAAAATAATAGA
>JAOZTW010000713.1 GCA_029938985.1 Bacteroidales bacterium
GTAGTAAAATTACAACTGTTTGATAATTATATTATTATGAAAGCAAAAACTTTAGGAATTAGGAATTAGGAATTGGTTTACACTTTAAAATTAAATTATTTGTAAAACAAAGTTTTTACACATTCATATTTTATTAATCTATTGGTTTATAATTACATAATTACATCATTGAACCATTGAATAATTGTATCATTCCTTATAATTGGTTTTAATTACAATTTTAGTCCTATTACTGTTATATCATCTCTTTGTTCTACGTCTTTCATGTGTTTGAAAAGTTCTATTTCCAATATTTTTTTTTGAGTTGATAGAGTTTCTTCTTTAATTTTATTCAACATGGCTATAAATGAAAGTGTTCCAAATTTCTTTCTTTTAAAATTATTTTGATCCATGTAACCATCTGTTGTTAAATAAAGAGTATCTCCTTTAGAAAGTTGCAAGTGTTTTGTCTCAAAATACGCTTTATTTCTTATTCGTTTCACTCCACCAATTGAGCGTCGTGTACCTTTTATAATAAGATAATCTTGATTTTTTTTACTTACAAATATAGGTCTTTTAGCTCCTGCAAACCAAACATTTGATATTGCATCATCTTTTTCAATCACACATAAACACATGTCCAATCCATCGTTATTCGAAGAAGTTCTTTGTTTAAGGGCTTTAATTACTCCCTCGTCAACAAGTCTAAGAACTTCTTTTGGGTCAAAAACCTCCCTTTCATTTACTATTTCGTTCATTAATCTGCTTGAAATCATTGACATAAATGCTCCAGGAACACCATGCCCAGTACAATCTATTGCTGCTATAAATGATTTATTTTCTTTTTCGATACGACTAAACCAGTAATAATCACCAGAAACAATATCTTTTGGCAGGTAAATAACAATGGACTCCAAATGTTTATCCATTTCTGATTTAATGGGTAGTATCGCAGTTTGAATGGTTTGTGCATATTTAATACTTGAATAAATTTGTTTATTTTGCAGTTCAATTTTTTCTTTCTGTTGATGTAACTCCTCGTTTTTATCACGAATCTCCAGCTCTGCAATTTTAACTTTTGTTATATCAGTATCAACAGCTATTATTTTTTCTATCGCACCTTCCTCGTTCAAAATAGGAGTTAGCATTGCCTGAATCCAAATATTTTCATTATTTTTAGTAACTGATTTGAATTGGTAGCTTGTTGTTTTTTTGTAAATTAGTGTCTTGTTAATTAACTCAATTGTTTTTTTATCTGTATTTTTACCAATAATATTTTTATCTTTCTTTATTAACTCTTCATAAGTAAAACCAAAAATTTTGGTAAAAGCTAAATTTACCCACTCAAAATTCCCTTTTGCGTCAAGTATTAAAATAGCATTATCTGTTTCTCGTGCAACAATTGACAGTTTTTCAAGCTCAATATTATTTAATTCTAACTGAAAAGCCTGTGATTGAATTTCTTCATTTTGTTGTTTAATCTCTGTATTTTTTATATTTAATTTAGAATTTATTTTTTTGTTAATTTTTAAAGCTCGCCAAAAAAGAATAATTGCTAAAATTACAAATACCAAAAACACAATAACAATAACAATAATACCTTTCTGAGTTTCAATTTGTTCTTTTGCATCGTTTATAACACCTTTGTCTTTATCTATAGTTTCATTTGCTTCATTTAGTTTATCCTCTATCAAATTTAGTTCTTTTTGTTTTTCTTTTGTTTCTTTTTCTATAATATTAAATTCTTCTTCTTTGGTTTTTAATTCAGTTGCTTTAGTTTTTAATTCAGTTGCTTTAGTTTTTAATTCTTTTTGTTTATCTAATATTAATGTTTCTTGCTGGTTCAAAACCGCTAAATTGTCATCTAATTTTTTTCGTTGTATTTCTAAATCTTTTATTAATAAATTTAATTTTTCATTCTGACCCTCGATTTTGTCTGTTTGCTCTTTTATTTTAAGCAACTGCTCATCTATCTCTTTCTTTTGAATTACTATCTCTTCCTTTTGTTTGTTGTTTGCTTCTATACTTTCTTGTAATTCAGCTTCTTGTAATTCTAATTCTGCAATATTATCTGATATTACTTTTTTTAGTTCTTCTATATTTCCACCATGATACAACAAACTATTATCTGCTGTTAAATTGTGCGAAACAAGATTTTTATTTGTAACATTTATACCTCGCTCACCCCCCTGTTCCATAATATTTATCATGCAATTATCTTCATCATAAACTCTATCTGTTATTAGTAGCGTTTGTGAGTTTTCTAATAATTTATTAATTCTATTTACATCTGTATTTCTGTCATTAGCAACATACAAAACATGTGTATAGGTAATTCTTCTAAATCTATTAAAATAAATAATTTCAATAGGAATCCCATGATGTTTATTTTCTTCAACAGTTGCTTTCATTGAAAGAAAACTGTCTTTAGAACCACTAAAAACACCTACTTTAAAAACATCAATAGTATCTTCGTTTTGCCATGTTATTTTATCTAAAACATTAAAAATAAGCAAAGATCTATAGTTATCATCATCTGTTTGAGTAAAACCCAATTTTGTAGTTAATATCAAAAGGATTATAAAAATTATATATTTTATTTGTTTCTGGTTTCGCATTATTTTTTATTATAGTCTGCAAATTTACATTGTTTTTTTCAAAATAAAAAGTATATTTTACTTTAATACAAATAAAAAAGTCATTTTGTTAGATAGTTGCTTCTTAAAATATTAATTTATATTAATTAAAAAACTTAGGATTAAATTATTAGCAAAAATCCTATTTCTTTTACAAACAACTTTTATACCATTTTTAAATACTGTTGAAATTCAGTGGAAATTCAGTTGACACTTTTTTTATCAGTTGCCACGTCCTTTAGGGCGCAGGGCTGTTGCATGCTTATATATAATTAACTTTCAATATTCAATACTGAATTTTCAATGTTCATTTTATTTGT
>JAOZTW010000714.1 GCA_029938985.1 Bacteroidales bacterium
GCTTTGCAAAAAAACAGTCAGTCGTTTTATGACAGCAAAACAAAGATAGAAAAAAACGCAGTTTTTCATGACGATAAAACGAAATAGAAAAAAAGGCTACCCGTTTAAAGTTGGACAATAAATTACTGTCGGTGTTGCTTAAAGCCACGCCGACAGTTTATATACAATTGTTTGTGCGAGAGCGATGTGCAACTTTACGTGGGTAGCCGAAAAAAATCACAGTTTTTCATGACGGCAAAACGAAATAGAAAAAAACGCAGTTTTTCATGACAGCAAAATGAGATAGAAAAATATTACAGTCTTTTTTCTTTTAATTTGCTACTCAATTTATTAAATTTGCATTTTAATAAAAAGAATGTTACAAATTATTAAAAACATAATAAAATGACTTAAAAAGGATATAAAAATATTAAAATATAAAGCGTTTAGCTTATTTTCTTGCAATTAAAAATCGCCAATTTTTATAGAGAACAAGAAATAAGACGGATGCTCACGCTTATGGCGTGGGCTGTTCTTATTTGTTCTCGTGGGTGTTTGGCGATACCTTAATTGCGAATAGGGTTACAGTTCCCACGCTTTTTAGAATTATTAACGCCTTTCAAGGGGGACTGAGATGCAACCTAAATTCGTAGAAATATGAAAAATAAAAGTCCTCCAATTAGAAATTTATGAATTTTTAAAACAGGAATAAATATTCTAATAAGCCTGTATAAATAAAAATTTAGACGAGTTTCGAAAATCGTTAAGAGTAGGTTAATTTTTAATTTATATCAAATGAAAAAAGTATTTTTAATAACAATAATGATAATTAGTTTTGCAACAATAAGTAATGCTCAGTATTCATCTTGTGTAAGAACAGGAAATGTGGAAGCAACAATTTTATCTAATGGTTATGCTGATATTCACTTAGATAATGCAAATAATTATATGGTAGACGTTGATTGGACACTTTATGGTGTTAAAGATGGAGAAAGAGTATTTCTAAATTCAAGTTCTACTTATGTTGGAGCAAATGACACCAAAAGAATTGAAACTGATATGTCATATGATGAATATTCAAAATATGATAGATTTTCTATCAAAATAACAGCATCAAAATGTGATTAATTAATTGTTTTTACCCCAAAGTATATTACTTTGCAGGGTTTGTTCATAAAAAAAATAAGACTTAATTAAGCCGCTGTTTTTCTTTAAATTAATAATTTATTTTTTGTTGAACAAAAACGAATAATCAAACATCATCAATTATAATAATTTGAAAATAAGCTTCTTATTTTCTGATTTTATTTTTTATGAACAAACCCTGTATTACTTTGGGGTTTATTTCATAATTTAACATTATTAAATATGAGAGAATTTAATACATCTGGTCCCAATATTCAAAAACAACATTATACAATAGAACGTAGTAATCTGATTGACAAAGGAATTAGTTTTGTAAAAAAAGAAAGATATTTTACAATTTGGGCACCTCGTCAGACAGGGAAAAGCACATATTTTAGGCAACTCGCTGAAAAATTAGAAAAAATAGATTATAAAGTTGCATATATAAATTTTGAAAATTATAAAACAGAAAAAATTCAAACATTTATAAGTAGTTTCAAAAGAAATATAAACGAATTTTGGAATACAAACTATAATTTTGAAACAATACCTGAGTTTTTTGAACTAATACAAACTCAAAAACAAGGAAAATGTGTTTTGATAATTGACGAAGTAGAAGGAATTAATCAAGAATATTTTGGAACATTTTTGCATTCAATAAGAAATGCGTATCATTCACGTGAAAAACATTGTTTAAAAAGTGTAATACTTGTGGGTGTTTCAAATATTGTTGGTGTTGTTAATGATAATGCAAGTCCATTTAACATTGCAGACAACCTAAATATTCCATATTTCACAAACGATGAAGTTTTTGAACTTTTGATACAACACGAAAAAGAAACAGAACAATTATTTAAAAAGAAAGTGAAACACAAAATTTGTCAAATAACAGCTAATCAACCTGGATTAGTAAATGGTTTTGCAAAAAAACTAATTGACAATAATCCAAATAAAAAAGAAATTACTTACAATGATTATTTAAAAGTAGAAGACTGGTATTTAACAGAAACAATTGATAAAAACTTTGCGAATATACTCAATAAAGCAAAACAAGAACGAAATTTTGTAGAAAGATTATTGTTTACAGACGATGAAATCCCTTTTGAAATTGACAGAGAAAGTATAAAGTTATTACACACAAACGGGTTAATAAAAAAAGACAAATATGGGTATGTTACTTTTTGGGTTCCATTTTATAAAAAAAGGTTATACAAGGCATTTTATCCATATACAAACGGTGAAAAAAAACATATTAGCAGAACTATTTTTGCAAAAGAATATTTCACGGAAAAAGGCGACCTAAAAATAAAGAAACTAATTGATACTTATAAAGACTATGTTAAAAGACGTGGATTTAAAGTGTTTATGACAAAAGATGATAAAGGAGATTATAAATCGCTAAAAGAGAGTGCTTTAATATATAGTTTTGAAACTTATATTACAGCAACAATGCGAGAGTTGAAAGGAAAAATATACAGAGAAGCTGACACAGGATTAGGAAAAAGTGATATAATTATAAATATTGCAAACGAAGAATTTTTAATAGAAACAAAAGTTTATTACAGTCCGGGACGATTTGAAGAAGGAAAAGAACAACTTGCATATTATTGTAAAAGTCTCGGTTTAAAGAAAGGAATATATATAGTTTTTAGTCCAGAAAATATAAAATATCCTGAAAATGTAAAAGAACAAACTGAAAATATAAATGAAGTTGAAATAACATCTTACTTAATAAAATACGATGAGATAAAATGGTAATAAGACTGAATAACAAGCACTTATCGGGTTCGGGCTGCGCCATTGATATGGTGTGTTTTGGGTCGCTAGCG
>JAOZTW010000715.1 GCA_029938985.1 Bacteroidales bacterium
TGATTTTTACAAATCATTGATAATCATCACAAAATGAACACAAAAACTTTAGTAAATTCACTTAAAGATTAATAAATATTTACTATTATTATATTATAAACATACCATTAGTAAAATGAAATAACAAGTATTTGGCATTTTTCATAAATGCAAATTACTGCGTTATTTTGATTATTTTAAATAAAAAAGCCTTGTACTTTACACTTATGAAAAATGCCAAGTGACAAATAAATTTGTTGATGTTATTTATTTTTTCTTTTTCACTTGGATATATAAAAACAAATAATTAAATGAAAAAAATATTGCTCTTATTACTTATTCTCTGTATTTTACTTCCAGCATTTGCAATTGAAGTTAAAATTCAAGGGTTTGTTGTTAATAAATTAGATAATGAAGTTTTGGTAAATCATGAAGTAAAATTTGTAGCCAAAAATGATATCTATGATACAACTGTAACATATACAGATTTGAACGGATATTATCTTCTTGAAAAAAACTTCAGACAAGGTTCTGTTATACAGGTAATTACCGAGGGTTTTTTTGATGATGTGCCAATTATTTATAAACAAAATATATATATTGAACGAAGTGAAATAAATATTGATTTTGAAATTATATTTCAAAATCAAGATGATTATTTTACTGTTTCTGGATATATTTTTTATAAAAAAAATGGAGAACCTATTGAAAATTATCCAATTAACTTTTATGAAAATATTGAAGAAAATAATAAAATTACAGTTTATACAAATGATAAAGGTAAATATTCCTATACATTCAAAATAACTGATAGTAACACAAATTTTGCTTTATTAGAAACCAGAGGTAATTGTAATGATAATTGGGTTTTTTATACAGACACTATAAAATCGTTAGATAATGATTATTCAAAAGATTTTTATATTTGTCATAACGAACATTGGTATATGCAAGATTTTATAATAGAAGGATATGTTTTTGACTCCATAAGCAATCAACCAATTGTTAATCAATCAGTTTTTATTATTCAAAAAAAAAAATTAAGTATTGACACCAAAATTTATACAAATGAAAATGGTTTTTTTACATATACTTTTAAAATAAATGTTGAAGATTCTTTAAAATTTGATATTATAACATTTAGTTATTGTGGAGAAAAAGAATTTGTTGAATATAATACAAATGTTACAGCTTTTGCTGGAACTTATTCTAAAACATTTCATATCTGTAAAAAAGATACTATTAATAATGACTGTGATGCTTCTTTTTTTTTTTATTTAAAACCAGGCGAGTTAGAAATATCTTTGTTTGAAATATCTGAAAATATTGTAATTAATACTACTTGGAATCTTGGAGATGGTAGTACATCTAATGAAACTAATACAAATCATACCTATAGTGAGGAGGGTTTATACGAAGTTTGTTTGAAAATACAAACAGAAGATGGCTGTGAGAAAACAGTTTGTAAACAAATAATGATTGGAAACACTTACTGTTTTGAAGGAAACGTTTATGCCTCAGGAGTTGAACTCCCAAGTGGTATTGTAACAATCTATAAATACAATGAAAAATCCCTTGAATATAATTACACTCAATTTTTAGCAATTGAAAATGGAAAATTTAAAGTTGACAAAATAATAGAAGGAGATTATTTATTTTATGCAATACCATTTTTTGATATAGACTATAATTTTTCCCCAAAATACATTCCTTCTTATAATGGAGACAAATATGAATGGGGAGAGGCTAATCCAGTATCTATGAGAAATAAAGAAGATGAAATTAATATTAACTTATTAAAATATAGTGAAAAATTTTATGGACATGCTCAAATAAATGGAAAAATTAATTATAAAGAAAATGTTGATAGTGAAATTATTACAGTTATTCTTTTTAATAAAGAAGGTGTTCCTATGGATTTTAGATTGATAAATAAAAATAATAAATTTTCGTTTGAATATCTTCCATATGGAAGATATAAATTAATTGCAGAATGTGCAGGTAAAGTTTCTACTGCTGGCTATATAAGACTATCCGAAAATGAACCTATTTCCACGAATATTATATTTAATGTTTCCGAAAATCAAATAGATTATTTTGAAGAAGCTGATCAAGCGTTCGTAAAAAATCAAAATATTGAAGTATTTCCAAATCCATTTGATAACTCAATAAGTTTTTCCTACGATAATAAAGAAAATCAAAATATTGATATAACTATATATGACATATTTGGTAAGTTAATTTACACTGAAACTGTTTATGATAATTATCAAAATATTACACTCGAAAATGATTTTAGCAATACCCCAAAAGGAACATATTTAATACATATTAGTTCGGACGAAAAAATTTTAAAACATGAAAAATTACTAAAAATTAAATAATGAAAGAAATTAATGAAAGAAATTAAAATGGAATTTATTCTTAAAACCTCGAAAAAATTGTTATACAATAGAATAAGCACACCGTCTGGCTTGTCTGATTGGTTTGCAGACAATGTTACAATTAACAACAAAATATTTTCGTTTTTTTGGGATGATTATGAAGAAAAAGCAAAAATAGTAACTAAAAAAAAGGAAAAATTTGTTAAATTTAAATGGTTAGATTCAAAAAATAAGTATTTTGAATTTAAAATTAAAGCCCATCAGCACAGCAAAGAATTGTCGTTGTTAATAACAGATTTTGTTGACGACGATGAAGATACTGATGGTGTAATAGATTTGTGGAGTAATCAAATAGAGACTCTTAAACGAAATATTGGAGTTGCATAATGCAGTAAACGACAATTTCACACATTAAAATTCAATTATTTGTAAAAAACTGTGTTTAAAATAAAGTTTCGTAACCTGATAATATAGATTTTAAAAATTTTAATAAATTAAAAAAGGCTTTCACTGATAGTCCCTACAAAACAGTGTTGGTATGATTAACAAGTATTTACAAAAATA
>JAOZTW010000716.1 GCA_029938985.1 Bacteroidales bacterium
TTTAATATTTCAAAAGTAACGAAGAAATTGATACTCGTGAAAAACGCCATTATTTACAATATTTGTGTTTTACTGCCTGTAGGTTTATGTATATTTGTTTTAAATCGTTTATTTTTAAGCTATCAAAGCTTTGAGATTCAAAGTATTTATATTTTCCTTCGGCTATTTTTTCTAATATAACAAAATTCCACAACTTACCTATATTATAAGCACCTTTCATTTGTTTTGTTTTGTTTGTTTCTATTGCTACTGTCATTTGTGCTATTACTTGCCTTAGTGGGTCTGAAACATTAAGTTGTTTTTTAAACTCTTGAATAAAAAAGTATGGATTTGCTGGTTCAATAATTCCTGAGGCGACCATAAAATCGGGTTTTCCATATAATTTTTTCCCATTTACTATTCCTTCTATTTCGGGTTGAAACCATGGTCTAAAATTTTCGCTAAAAAAATATACTCTATTTAGAAGCGGACTAATAAAATTTGCTACAAGTTGGTATTCTGTATAATCATGAATAACATACTTATTAGTTCTTATTAGTTTTATTAAAAAATCCTCATCATTTTTATCTATTTCAATTTTAAAATTAAACCATTCGTCAAAGGCACTATCGTCCATTCCTATATTAAAATTAATAATTTCTTTTAATTTTTTATAAGTAATTTCTGCGAATTTATAACTTTTTTGTGTTTCCATTGTTTATTGGTTATTGAGCAAGTTAATCATAAAATCAAGAAAATCATGGTCTTATTTACAATACTTATGTTTTACCGCCTGTAGGTTTATGTATATTTGTTTTAAATGGTCTAAATCTAAGCAATCAAAACTTTTAGATTCGTAGTATTGATATTTTCCTTCGGCAATTTTTTCAAGGATAACAAAATTCCATATTTGTCCAATATTAAAAGCCCCTTTTATTTTTTTTGTTTTATTATTTTCTATTGCTACTGCCATTTGTGCAAGTATTTGTCCTTTTGGGTGTTTTGGAATAGGAACGGATTTTTTAAATTCTTGAATAAAAAAATATGGTATTTCTGGTTCTTCCAGCCCACTTGCCACCATAAAGTCTAACTTCCCACTTATTTTGTGTCCATTTAATACCCCTTCTATTTCTTGTTGATGCCATTCTCTAAACTTGTTTGTATAAAAATAAACTTTGTATAAAAGAGGACTAATAAATTGCACAAGTAATTGATATTCGTCATAATAACTAATATTATATCTATTTGCTTTTATTAATTTAATTAGATATTCCTCATCCAATTTATTAATTTCGTGTTCAAAACCAAACCATTCTTCAAAAATTTCTTGATTTCGTACTTGATTTATATCAATAATTTTTTTTAATCCTTTATATGTGATATCCGAAAAATTATAACTTTTTTGAATTTCCATAATTCTTATTTTTTATTTATCTACAATATTTATGTTTTACAGCTTGCAAATTGATGTATATTTGTTTTAAATCGTTTATTTTTAGGCAATCAAAACTTTCGGATTCATAATATTGATATTTTCCTTCGGATATCTTTTCTATAATAATAAATGTCCACAATTTCCCTATATTATAAGCAGCTTTCATTTGTTTTGTCTTATTAATTTCCATTGCCACTGTCATTTGTGCAAGTACTTGCTCCAATGGTGGATTTGATTTTGGAATTGACCTTTTGAACTCTTGAATAAAAAACAATGGTTTTTCTGGTTCTCTAATTCCAGATGCGACCATAAAATCGGGTTTTCCATATAATTTTTTCCCATTTACTATTCCCGATATTTCTGATTGATACCACTCTCTAAAATTGTCTCCAAAAAAATATACTCTATTTAAAAGCGGACTAATAAAATGTGCAAGTAATTGATATTCTGTATAATCTTGAATATTATATTCATTTAATTTTATTAATTTAACTAAATATTCTTCGTCCAATTTATTAATTTCAAATTTAAAATTAAACCATTCATTAAAAATCGTTCTGTCTCTAACGAGTTGAAAATTAATTATTTCTTTTAATACTTTGTAATTAATTTCCGAAAACTTATAACTTTTTACTGTTTCCATAATTTAAAATTTATTTGCAGTATTTATGTTTTACAGCTTGTAGATTTATATATATTTGTTTTAAATCGTTTATTTTTAGGCAATCAAAACTTTCGGATTCGTAGTATTGATATTTGTTCTCAGTGAGTTTTTCTAAAATAATAAAATTCCACAACTTCCCTATGTTATAAGCTCCAAAAAGTTTATTTTTTTTATTAATTTCTATTGCTACTGCCATTTCTGCATGTAATTGGTCTATTGGATGTTTGGCATTTATTTCTGTTCTTTTAAATTCTTGAATAAAAAAATATGGTTTTTCAGGTAATCGTGTTCCTGTTGCTACCATAAAATCTGTCTTTCCAGATAATTTGTAACCATTTACAACACCTTCTATTTCATATTCGTACCAATCTCTAAATTTATCGGTTAAAAAATTTATTTTGTTTAATATTGGTATAATAAATCTTGCTTTTAATAAACCCTCGTTGTAAAATTCCAAATACATTTCTTCTTTGTTTATTAACTCTTGCAAAAAAAACTCTTCTTCTTTATTTAACGCATACGAATAGTTAAACCAGTCTTCAAAATTTTTTTCTCTTGGTTTTTTTTCTATATTAGTAATTTTTTGTAACGTTTTATACGTCATTTTTGAAAAACTATAAGTTTCCATTGGATTTTAATATTTTATTTAATTACAAATTTACAATTTTATTTATTAAAGATGTAAAAAATTTGCAATTTTTTTTTTTAATCATTATTTTGATAAATAAATAGCCCTTGATTATCTATATGAGCCTTAATTTATTAAAAAAAATCAAATAATTATTCTGTATTTTATCTGAAAAGTCGGGAAAACTTTTCTTGTGACAATTAACTATATGATTTTCAAT
>JAOZTW010000717.1 GCA_029938985.1 Bacteroidales bacterium
ACTACAACTATCTAATAATCTGGTAAATATGAAGGCAAAAACTTTAGTTTTTAATATTGCAGAAAAGTTTTTCTGACTTTTCTGCGATATAAACAATTCTATGTTGCTTCAAGCAAAAGTTTGGAGTTCCATTTTATTCACTATTAATTTACTCAAAGAAATTTTTAACCCACATTATTTAACTAAAATGAATTTAGAAAAACACTTTGCAAAATTTAGAGAAAACACCATTGGAAACGATGCTACGTTTATGTCCCCTTATGGAGAACAAAAAATTATTTATGCAGATTGGATTGCAAGCGGACGACTTTATAGTCCGATTGAAAAAATTATGCAAGACAAGTTTGGACCTATGGTTGGCAACACACACTCGGAAGCCAGTGAGACTGGAGTAACTATGACCTTTGCTTATAGCTTGGCTCAAAAGATAATAAAACAACATGTTAACGCCAACGAAGACGATATTATAATTTCAGCAGGTTCGGGCATGACACGGTTGGTAAGCAAGCTACAAAGAATACTGGGTTTGAAAGTACCTGACAGTACTTCTAATTATTGCTCGCTTGCCAAAGTGGATATTTATAACTGTACTGAGGGTATGGGAAACAAAAAACCAATTGTTTTTATCTCACACATGGAACACCATTCTAATCACACATCTTGGTTAGAAACTATTGCAGATGTGGTAGTTGTTCCTCCTGATGACAATCTTTTGGTAAGTCCCGAAAATCTGAAAATTGAACTTGAAAAGTATAAATCACGAGAATTAATAATTGGTTCGTTCTCGGCTGGTTCAAATGTTACAGGAATAATTCCGCCATACAAAAAACTATGTAAACTAATGCACCAGTACAACGGTTTATGTTTTTTGGATTTTGCCGCAACTGCTCCGTATAAACACATTGATATGCACCCAGCCAACGACCCAGATGCTTATATTGATGCTGTAATGTTTTCGCCTCACAAATTTTTGGGTGGACCAGGAAGTGCAGGTGTTTTAATTTTTAATAAAGAAATGTATAAAAGCCAAAGCCCTGACAATCCAGGTGGAGGAACAGTTACATGGACTAACAGATGGCAGGAATTTAATTATTACGACAATATTGAAATAAGAGAAGACGGTGGAACTCCAGCTTTTTTACAAACAATTCGCACTGCTTTGTCCATAAAACTAAAGGAGCAGATGGGAGTGGAAAATATGCACAACAGAGAAAAAGAATTATTAGAAATAGCTTTTTCGGAAATGAAAAAAATTGATGAAATAAAAATACTTGCAAGCCATGTGGAAGACAGAATTGGTGCTTTTTCTTTTTTTGTAAAAGGAGTGCATCACAATTTGGTTGTGAAATTAATGAACGATAGGTTTGGTATTCAGGTACGTGGCGGTTGTTCTTGTGCAGGTACTTATGGGCATTTTTTACTTAATGTAGATAAACATTTATCCGATTCTATAACCTCAGAAATTAACTCTGGTGACCTTAGCCACAAACCTGGCTGGATACGACTATCTATTCACCCCACAACAACAAACAACGAATTATTGTTTATAATAAATTCTTTAAAGCAAATAATTAAGAATGTTAACATCTGGCGAAAAGATTATTATTTTTCAACAAAAACAGGAGAGTGGTATCATAATAAGATAAACAAAACCAAAGACGAGGTTTTAAAATGGTTTGATATAAATGATTAAAAAAGTAAGATTTATAGAACCCGGAAATTATACGGCAAGTAAAAATGCGTTTAACAATTTTTTTACTTATAATAATTCAATAAACAATCCATCAACAGGTTTGATTACCCTAACAACAATTGTTAATGAGCTTGTTAGCGATACTTTAATGTATAGCGAGGCTATTTCGGACTTGTTGATGGAGGATATTATTGATGCTGATATTATTTTTTTTTCAATAAACACCTATAATTCAATAAGGGGCTACCTGATAGTCAAGCAAATTAGAGCCGTATCTGATGCAATCTTGATTTTTGGTGGCTTGCATGCCTCGCTACATTTTACTGAAACAATAAGTACCCATACAAAAGTTTTTACACATTTATATTTTTTTAATCTATTGGTTTATAATTATATAATTGTATCATTGAACCATTGAATAATTGTATCATTCCTTAGAATACTGCAATTATGTTTTGACTGGCGATGGCGACGAGTCTATTATTGATTTTGTAAATGCTATAAATAATGGATCAAAATTGGATTTTAAAGGGCTTGTTTATAAAGAGAACGGTAAAATAATTAATACGGGAAAAAGAGAGTTGCCCAACAATATTAGCACCATTCCAAACCGTGATTTGGTTTATAGATATTCTAAATTGGCAAAAAAATATGACACACTCTGGGCACAAGTACATGCCTCAAGGGGGGCCTCATTATTGCTCGTATTGAAGTGTTATTCTTCATTTTGGACAAAAAATAAGAATGCGAGACCCCCAAAATATTGTTCAAGAAATTAAGGAAGCAATAAAATTTCATGAGCGGAAATATTTGCCACGCATAATTACTTGTTTGTGGATAACCGATGATAATTTTGCACACAACAGAAAATGGGCAATGTCTGTTTTGCAGGCTATTATAGATAATAAAATTAAATATAATTTTGCTGTGCAGGCAAGATACGAAATTGGTTTTGATAAAGAAATGCTTAAATTGATTGTTTCAGTTATAAGTATAATAAAACAAATAAATCCTGACCTCTAATATAATGGAAAAAAAACTGGACAGATACAACATGTAGATAAGGAATGATACAATTATTCAATGGTTCAATGATACAATAATGTGATTATAAACCAGTCGATTAAAGAAATACAAATGTGTAAAAACTTTTGTATGGGTACTTATTATAGTGTTTATTCTATATTTTCTAATTTTAATTACAAGCTAATAACTGTTTTTTTTAAA
>JAOZTW010000718.1 GCA_029938985.1 Bacteroidales bacterium
TACAATTGCCTGATAATAAATAAATTAGAACTGTTGATTTTCAAGTTGGGTTAAATTACCAATTTCTGCTGGTAAACTGCTTAATTGATTATGAGCTATATAAAGTCCAGTTAAATTACTCAAATTTCTGATTTCTGGAGGTAAACTACTTAATTTATTTCTGTTTAAATATAAATAGGTTAAGTTTTGTAGACTTCCTATTTCTTTGGGCAAACTCTTTAATTGATTTTCGCTTAAATGAAGTTCTGTTAATTTTTGTAAGTTTACTATTTCTTCGGGTAAACTGGTTAATTGATTATTATTTAAATACAAAGAAGTTAAATTTTGTAAGTTTCCAATTTCTGTTGGCAATCTGATTAATTGATTAAGACCTAAATCTAATTCTGTAAGATTTTTTAGATTTCCAATTTCTGCTGGCAAACTATCTAATTGACTCCCTTTTAAACTCAAAACCGTTAATTTTTTGAGCTTTCCTATTTTCGCAGGTAAATTATCTATATTACAATAGTTTAAACTTAAATACTTTAAATATGTTAATTGAAATAATTCATTAGGTAGAGTTGAGAAAATATTTCTCATATAATATTTTGTTTTAAAATCAAGATAAACGAGTTGTTTTTGTTGCAAAATGTTTTTTGGTATTTCTGTTAATCTGCTTTGTGTAACTGCTATACCTGTTATTTTGTTCCAATGTTTTTTTGGTATGCTGTCTAAATCGTTTACAGAAACGTATATTCCAACATCAGAATTAAGTTTCTCAAGTGTTTCTGCAGATTGTTGCCAATTAATATCATTATTTCCTAATAAATTAATGTGTTTTATATTTGGGCATTCTGCAATTTCCTTTGGCAGGCGAAAAAGTGTATTGTTGCTTAAATCTAAGCTGTCTATTTTTTCTAATATCTTTTGTCTGTCTTCTTCTTTCCATTTATAATTTACATATCCTTTCCATTCTTTGTTATTGTTCTTTTACAGCTTTGTCGAATATTGCAGTTTCCATTTTTTCCTGCATTTCTTCGGCTTTGGCAAGGGCTTTTTGTGCTTTTTCTTTTTCTTGTTCTGCAATTCTTGTTTGTTCTTCTGCTTCCTTTGTTTGTTCTTCTGCTTCCTTTGTTTTTTCTTCTGCGAGTTTTGTTTGTGTCTCTGCTTTTGTTTTTAACTGGTTAAGTTGGTCGCCACAATAATTAATTCTTTCGTTAATATTATTGTTTTCAGGCTTATCGGGTGCTACATTTGTAGCATTGTAGGTTACAATTGCTTTGTAATATTCGCCTTGCTGCTCATAGCTTTTTGCTATTTTTATTATTTGGTTGTATTGTGCAAACAAATTGCTTGCAAATAATAACAAAATAAAAGTTAGAATTTGTTTTTTCATGGTTTTGTTTCTATGCAATTTCTAATATAAAAAACCAAAAATCCAAAGAGGAATTTTATTTTTGTATCCGTATTCAATATTATCAATTGTGATGAATGAATTTTTAATACCTTTTATTTGTTTTGTGGTTTTATTCTTACCACCAATTTCAAAAGTATATTTATTGTCGATTAAAAAATCACTTTTCTGTGAATATGTTACTTTATGATTTACTGATAGTTGATTTATAAAAAAAGTTTCTCTTACATTTCCAATATTAGCTTCTTGATGCGATAGCGTATATATTAAATTCGGATTATCGAAATAAATTTTTTCGGGTTTTTGTAAAGCACTTACTCCAAGAGTGTTTTTTTGTAATAAAAGTAATAAATTTGCTTCTTCAAGATAATTCAAATAATAAATAAGACTGTTTCTGCTAATTCCAGTCTTTTCACTCAATTTTTTAATATTTGGCTTAAAAGGAACTGAACAGGAAATAATATACAATAATTTTTTGAGTTTTGTAATCCCATCATTATTAATATGTTTCATGGCTGGAATATCTATTTCTAATACTAAATTTATAACTTGCTCCAAACGAGAATGATATGTTTCACTATATTGAGTAAAAAAAGGATAGTAACCAGACTGTAGATATTCTTTAAATTCAGGAATAGGTTTTATTTTTGCAGTAACAATATCTGAAATATCAGCGTGTTTGTCTATGATGTCGTTCAAAGAATATTTTTCGAATTCTATATTTTTATTAAATAACAAATATTCACGAAACGACAAGCCAGGCATTTTATATATTACAGCTCTTCGGCTCAAATCTGCTTTTGCTTTAACAATATCAAGAATTGATGAACCAGTAAATACTACTTTTAGTTCCGGAAAATCGTCATATATATTTTTTAGTTCTTGTGCCCAGTTTTTATATCTATGCACTTCGTCTAAAAATAAATACTTACCTTTGTTTTGAACAAAATTTTCCGCAAAATCTATTAAACTATTTCCCGAAAAATAAACATCATCCAGACTGATATAAATATTATCTTCTCCAAAATGAAAATTGCGTTTAATATATTGTAATATCAAAGTGGTTTTACCAACGCCCCTTGCACCTTTTATTCCAATTAATCTATCTTTCCAAACTATATTGTCTATAATATTTCTAACATAAGTTAAATTTGTAAAATTAATTTTTTTTCGGTGTTTAATAAATAATTTTTCCATATTGCTGTTTTGAAAAAGCAAAAATACATAAAAATTGCTTAACGCAAAAAGCATTTTTGGTTTTTTTTATTGCATTTTTTTCAATAATTTCTTAACATCTTCGTTATCAGGGTCTAATTTTTGTAAATTTATTAATATTTCTTTTGCCAAAGGATATAAGGCTCGGTTTGGTACTTTCATGAATTTTTTTTGCTCTATTTATATTTGATGATATTATATACTAAAGTTTTTGTGTTCATATTTGCCTGATTATTAGACAGTTGTAGTTTTTTAATAAAAACATAACACCCAAATAATCAACACATTACGGTTTTGCAAAAACACTTA
>JAOZTW010000719.1 GCA_029938985.1 Bacteroidales bacterium
AGGCAAGGCTATTGATTTCGCACCTTTGGTGCTTGTTGTTTGTTCTTGTACCAGAGGTGCAATATTCATATTATCAATTAATTCTATCGTTGTTTTGCTCCGATGGTGCAATAAAATAAATAACCTTTGATATCTATAAGAGTATTAATAAAAGCTCCAAAGGTGTGTTTTATTTATCAATAAAAATTTCGCACCCTTGATGCTTAAATACTACAAAACTGTTGGATAAAATTACCCAACAGTAAGTAGCACTCTAATCTATTTATTATGAAAACTATTTTTGAATAATAAGTTTTGTGTTAAAAACTTTATCATTTGATTTTATTGCTATAAAATAAATTCCGCTTGCATTTTCAGAAATATCAATTGTACTGCTAATTGTATTTTGATAAATTGTTTTACCACTTATGTCAGTAATTTGTATCTCTGCATCTTTTAACTCTTCGCTAAACTCAAGGCTATAAATACCTGTGCTTGGGTTTGGATAAATTTCAAAATTATTGTTTAATTCATTAATAGAAGCAGGATTTACAGAAACTAAAACACTTGTATAACAAATTTCTTTTTCTAATAATTCAAAATATCCACCATCTTCTTCGTCTGTTTCGGAGTGGTAATATAATCTGTTATGCCATGGCGATAATATAGTTGAATGGAAATCAGAGAGTCTTGGTAATTCTGTTACAGTTGAAATTGTGCTTGTTTCAATATCAAATGCTTTTAGCATATTATCTCCATAAGGAAAAATTAATGAAACTTTTGTTCCAATAGTTTCTACAAATCCCCACATTGCCCAGTTTTCAGTAGCCCAGTCACCTTCTATTTCAGGGTGTAATCCTAAATATTCTGTTATACCAGTAGCAATTTCTATTTTGTGTAAAGAACCATCATCTCCATCAACAACATATACAACACCAAATCCAACAAAAACAGCACATTCAGAGTTTCCATCAGAGTATGTTGGTATTGGGGTGTCAAGATTTATAATATTTGCAGTAGGCTCAAGGTCGGTATCCAATTCAATTAAAGCTGTTATAGTATATGTATAACTTTCATCATAGTCAATCATTTCACCCAAGTCTGTATTATAAAAAGAGTATAAAGTACCATCGTTTAAATCGGAGAACAAACCATCTCGTATTGGTAAACTTATTGGGTTTGCAAGGTCTTCTGCATCCATTCTTGCTGTATTTCCATCACCTACAATATATAAATAATCTGGAGTAATAGCTATTCCTCCTCTATCATCTTCACTATAAGCATAATGGTCAATATAAGTTTCTACACCTACTTCTGCTGGCATATAAAAAGAATTGTCTTCAAACACCCAGTATTCTGTATCCTCTGTTAAAGCTGGAGTTACAAAAGCATCTGTTCCTTCGTGTAAAATAACTGTAGGAGCATCTGCTGATACCCAGTAGAAATAATCAACCATATTTGAAGTTGCTGTAAGAGTTGCTGTTTCGCCATTTTCTATTGTTTGTCCTTCTGCTTGTACTGAAATAAAATCAAGAAAAGAGACTGTACTATAGTTGTTTTTAATATCAATATCTTCTAAATCAATTGTTATAGAGTATGTGTTTCTTCCTTCATAAAAAATTAAGTTTTCAAAACGAATTTCTACTTCATCAAACTGATTTAATTCTTCCGAAACAGTTATTCTATCTATTTCAGTCCCATTTAAAAGGGCAACAACATCAAAATCTGTTTGCATATTTATACCAGTGCTAAGTAATGTTGCAGTAATATTAACGTTTTGTTCGCATGATTCTGCATTCAGAGAATGGGATAAACTCATTACAGAAAGGTCGTTTTCGTAGCCTGGAGTAAATAGAAAAGAAACATCTGAAGTAGGGAATGAACCTATACCGTCATCAATTAATGTATAGTCAGTTCCATTTCCTTTATTAACTCCACAGTAATCCGAAGTTCCTGTTGAACCAGTTACATTTGTGTAATGTATTTCAAATGTGCCTAAATTTTCAATAAAACTAATTTGAATGTCGGCAGAGTAATCAGTAGCATTTAAACCTATTTGATATTTAAAATCAAAAGTCATCACATGATATCCATCATCTGAAATCCATGTTTGAGCTTTCATATCCCCAATAAGTTGTCCGTTTGAGTTTCCTCCATATTGAATTAAATACCCCATATCGCTATTTGGAATTTCATACCCATGATTGGTAGCATTTACAGTATTCCAGTTAGAAATAAGCCCATTTGAATTAATGCAAAAGTAACTTTCTTCTGCATCGTACAATCTAAAAGTCTCAAAACTAACACCGAATTGAGAGACATAATAATTACTAACCCATGCGTACTTATCATCGGCTACTTCCATTGTTACCGTATAGGTTTCTGGATTCATTTCTACTAATCCTACGATAGGAGTGTTTGAAACTTGATAATCCCACTGTGCGTTTGCAAAATTTGATAATGATAATAAAATCATTAAAACTGTAAAAAATTGTATTTTTTTCATGTTAAAAAAATTAAAAAGTTAAAAATATTAATTTGTAAATTAAAGTTAAGCTAAATTATATTAGATAAAAATTAAAATTATCCGTAATCACTTGCCTTCAATTCTAATTGTTTTATTAATAATAAAATCATAATTAAAGTTTGTATTAAAAATTTGTATATTATATTTATTTGTTGGATCTCTCTAATCGTTCAAGTCTTTTTACATATTTGTTAGTAAGCGAACATTTCATCAAAAAAATATTTATTATATTAATAACCCTCTGTGTGTTTTTTTCTGTATTCAAATAATATTGAATTATTGTTTTTTTCATAAGTTGTTTATGTTTTAGAATTATCAATTAAAATATTAATTTGTTGGTCTAATTCTTCTTCCTTGCCCTAGCAGGCAAGGCTATTGATTTCGCACCCTTGGTGCTTGCGTTTGTG
>JAOZTW010000720.1 GCA_029938985.1 Bacteroidales bacterium
GTAGTAAAATTACAACTGTTTGATAATTATATTATTATGAAAGCAAAAACTTTAGATAGTAAGTATCCATACAAAAGTTTTTACACTTTTTAATTTTTTTAATCTTTTGGTTTATAATCACATTATTGAATAATTGAATAATTGCACCATTGTATCATTGAACCATTGAATAATTGTATCATTCCTTATATTGAAAAAACTTTTTATACAAATTTTTATTATAATTAAAAAACAAAATTAAACATTTTTCACAAGTTTATAATAATAATATTAATTTTTTTTTGTTTTAATTTACATTTTTTAATTTTATTAATTAATTTTGTAAACTAATTTTTAAATAATCATTAATAATTATTTTTTATGTTTTCATTACTTAAAAAAGAAATTTCTACTTTCTTTAGTTCTATAATAGGTTATATTGTAATAATAGTATTTTTGTTAGCAAACGGCTTGATAATGTGGATATTCCCCAGTAGTTTAAATATTCTTGATGGTGGATATGCAACCATCGACACCTTATTTAATATAGCACCTTGGGTATTTTTGTTTTTAATACCCGCTGTTACAATGCGACTTTTTGCAGAAGAAAAGCGAACAGGAACAATAGAACTATTGTTTACCAAACCATTAACTAACTTTCAAATAATTTTTGCTAAATATCTTGCGGGTTTATCTTTGGTGATTTTTTCACTGTTGCCTACCTTAATTTATTATTTCTCAGTTTATTTTTGGCTTGGCGATAATATTACTATAGATGGTAAAACTCAGCATATTATTGATTCAGGAGGTGCTATGGGAGCATACATTGGGCTGTTCTTTTTGGCGAGTATTTATGTTGCTGTAGGAATATTTGCTTCCTCAATTACAGAAAATCAAATAGTTGCTTTTATTGTTTCAATGATTATTTCGTTCTTTTTATTTATCGGTTTCGAATCAATCAGTTCGTTTGATTTTTGGGGAGCTATAGGAGATATTATTGACAAACTTGGAATAAATAATCACTACAAATCAATGAGTAGAGGTGTTATTGATACAAAAGATGTTATATATTTTTTGAGTATGATTACATTTTTTCTTTTGATAACAAATCTTATTTTACTTAAAAGAGTAAAAATAAAAAAGAACCATATTTTTAAAATATCTGCTTTTTTGATAATAATAATTGTTCTTAATATAATTTCTGCAAATATTTTCAAACGATTTGACCTCACTTCCGAAAAAAGATACACCCTTTCGGATTACAGCAAAAATGAACTTTCGGAAATGGAACAACAAATTTATATAAAAGTATATCTTGATGGAGGAAAATTACCTATTCCTTTTAAAAAAATGAAAAATTCTATTAAAGAATTATTAGACGAATTTAAAGTTTATGCAGATGATAATATTGAATATGAGTTTATTAATTTATCAAAAGAAGATGCTATTGAGCGAAAAAGCACAAAAAAGGAACTTGCACAACTTGGTGTAGTACCTGTTTCAAGTAGTCAAGTAGAAGAAGACGAAGGACAAGCTATTTACACCGAAATTTATCCAAGTGCAGTGATTACATATACTGCTTACTACGAGAGAATTGATTCGATTATTACTCGTGATATTGGTTTAAATTTACTGAACAATGACCCAAATTTTGACCAATCAAGCGAAATTAATATCAATAACTCTATTAACACTTTGGAATACAAATTTATAAACGAAATTACAAAAATAAGCAAAGATGCAAAACCAAATATTGCATTTATTGAAGGACATGGAGAATTACCTGAATTAGAAATTGTTGCTCTGCAATCTCGTCTTTCGGAATATTATAGAATAATGCGAGGAAGAATTGATGGAAAACATGGAATATTAGATAATTATAAAGCAATTGTGATTGCAAAACCAACCGAAAAATTTACGGAAGCAGATAAATTTGTTTTAGACCAATATGTTATGCAAGGAGGGAAAATACTTTGGCTTGTTGATGGCGTAAATGTGAATATGGACAGTATATTATCTTTAAATCATACTTTTGCAATGCCAGCAAATTTGCAAAAATTAAATATTGAAGACCAGATTTTTAAATATGGAGCAAGGGTAAATACAGATATTTTGCAAGACCTTAATTGCTCTGGAATTAGGCTAAAAGGAGTTAGTCAAACAGGAGAAGAGAGAGATTATTTGTACGAATGGCATTATTTTCCTGTTCTGACAACAAAAAATAATCATGTTATAAATAAGTATATCAATTTCTTGAAAACAGAATTTGTTAGCTCGGTTGACACAGTTGGCAATGATACCGAAATTAAAAAAACAGTTTTATTATCAAGTTCAAATAAAACAAATAAAATTGGTGTAAATATGCCGTATAAAATTGATTTTAAAGATATTAATTTGCCTCCAAACAAAAATCGTTTTCTTACCCGAAATATTCCAACAGCAGTTCTTTTGGAAGGAAAATTTACTTCTTTGTATAAAGGAAGAATTATTGACAACTACTTAAATGATAAATCTTTATATTTAGAAAAAAGTAAAAAAACACAGATGATAGTTGTAGGAGATGGAGATGTTGCTAAAAATGTTGTAAAATCAACTGGAGAAATTCAACCATTAGGTTTTGACAAATATTCGTTAATGACTTTTAAAGGCAACGAAGAATTTCTTTTGAATGCAATAAATTATCTTTGCGACGACAGTGGATTAATGACAATACGTGCCAGACAACTGAAATTAAGACTTTTGGATAAAACTGTTGTTGAAAAACAAAAATTTCTTTGGCAAACAGTAAATGTTGCTTTACCAATTTTTGTTGTAATTTTATTTGGTGTATTTATGTTTTTCTTTAGAAAAATGAAATACGGAAAAAATTAGAAAGAAATGATTCAATGATTCAATGATTCAATGATTCAATGATTCAATGATTCAATGATT
>JAOZTW010000119.1 GCA_029938985.1 Bacteroidales bacterium
GCTGGAATTTATCAAACTATCTACCGTTTTTTAAAAACTATTTTACAAAGTTATCAGGTTCTTAAACTGCTGGAATCTCTCAAAACTATCTGTCGTTTTTAAAAAGTATTTTACAAAATTATCAGATTATTAAACCGCTGGAATCTCTCAAAACTATCTGTCGTTTTTGAAAAACATTTTACAAAATTATCAGATTAATAACCGCTGGTATTTCTCAAACTATCTGCCGTTTTAAAAAGCTATTTTACAAAATTATCAGATTATTAAACCGCTGGAATTTCTCAAAACTATCTGTCGTTTTTAAAAAGGATTTTACAAAATTATCAGATTATTAAACCACTGGAATCTCTCAAAACTATCTGTTGTTTTTAAAAAGTATTTTACAAAATTATCAGATTATTAAACTGCTGGAATTTCTCAAACTATCTGCCGTTTTAAAAAACTATTTTACAAAATTATTGGAATCTCAAACTGCTGAGATTTTTCAAATTATCTACCGTTTTTTAAAAACTGTTTTACAAAATTGTTGGACTTGACAATTTATAAAATAAATTATGTGCAAATTTATAAAATATTCTGAAATCAGAAAAATTACCTACGCTTTGCGTGGTACATAACGGAAAACTGCTACTGCGGGAACTGTTTTTTTTAAAAGTTTGTCCCATAAAATTTAGTACAAAAGTACATAAAAAGTATTTAACTTTGAAATACGCATGTACTAAAAACAGTTACCTGCAAGCAAATGTTATGCAAATCATTCTATTCGCCAATTCGCTTTATATCAAGTATTTCAGGCAGTGTTTCTTCTACTGAAATTGCATCAATCAATTCTTTTGAAAGGTCAGTATTAGGCTAATTTTTAATTGAATAAATTTGCATATCTGTTTTCAAATAAAAAAACTTTTTTCTATTTTCAATTGATGGTATAATATTATTTTTCAATGTTTGGTCAAATGAAATATTATTGACATTCACTGTATATTTTACTTTATATTTTGGCATAATTGCAAATATTATTTTTTGTTAATTATTATATCTTTATTAATTTCTATAATATCAGATATTTTTTATGAGACTATGACAAAAAAATGTGAGTATTAATATTTTTCGATTTGGTGTTATGCTTTATTCATCTCTAATACAGCGAACAGAACAGCCATTTTCTTTAAAATTCCACGTTTTCACGATGACAGAATTTTTAAAAAGTAAAAAAAACATGGTTGATTTTAAATCTTCAATTTCACTGTTAGACCAAAAACCAGCATAGTTACCAATTCCACCAGAGGAATTATCCTTTTTTTTATAACCACCACCTGGTAAAACAGAAAAACTACTCTCATTTGTTGCTCCCTTGTTAGGACTATTCCATTCATAACTTTTACTTTTTAAACTACCTCCTGCGAATAAAAAACTACCGTCTTCCATTTCATTTTCATCAAAATATTTAAAAAGTTTTTTCCAATCACTATCATTAGGAAGATGCCAACCGTCAGGGCAAACATTTTTCGCTATTTCCCAATTATATAAATATCCGTATTTATCAATATTGCCTTGGCTATCATTATAAGCCCAACAACCATTATTTGTTTTATAAGCAAGATTTTCAGCAAACCATGTTTGAGAACCAATGTTAACAACATTATATTTTTTATTATCCCTTTTATCTGTTATTGATGATTTTGAAATTCTTTTTACTTGTTTTACATTTCGTTCAATATGAAAATTATCAGGATTGACACCAACTTGGACATCATAAAGTAAATTCCCTATTTCATTTGGATTCCAAAAAAATATTATACCTAACCTATGATTGCCTTCACCATTTCCTTGCAATATTTTATCATTTTTTATTATATTAACCTCAAAATCATAGTTATTATAACTGCTATATCCGGTTTCTTCTTTATAATTATTTAACGCACCATCAATTAATGCCTTATCATGTGAGTTATTTGCTAATATCTCACCTGTAGAAAGTAATTTGACAACATTTTTATAGCATACACCATGACTATATTCTCTGTAATCTTCAATTTTGGGTATCGTAGCTAATTCGTTTACAGTATTTGCATTAGATGAACTTAAATATTTGATTTTCCATTTACCATTCATAAAACCATTTTCATCAAACGAACCATTAATTTGTTCTGAATAAACCTTTCCGCCTACAAGAGAAGTCTCTGCAAAATTTCCAAAAAATTTATGATTTTTAAAATTACAAGTAATTGTAGTAATACGTGAAATCCCACTGCCATTTGAAATATCTTTATATTTACAAGCACCATTTAACATGCCATCAATATAATTTGCTGTTATTTCTGTTGATTGTTTTCCGTCAGTTCCACGTGTTGAAGCATACCATTGACCTATTCTTTTATTGTCTTTAAATTCCCCTTTGATTATTACAGTTGCAAGTTTCGTCCCTGTATATTCATCAAATATTTTACCGTTAAATGTAAACGTTCCATTATAAATTCTTTCAGACTGGTCATTTTCATAATATTTATATGTTGCACTTCCTTTTACGCCTTTATCTCGGACACTATAAGGTCCATTGTATGTTTTTATAGTTTGGGCATTTAGGCTAATTGTTAAGAAAAAGATAATAATGTTAAATAATATTTTCATATTTTTTTGGTTTTAAAGTTAAATTAAAATTATTAATTAAATTAGATACAATAATTAGTTGAATATGTATCTTTGTAGTTTTGCATAATTATCGGTAACTGCTTGGTGGCGGTGGTTTTGGGCTGTTTTTTTGGTGTGCGTAGCAACTAAAAAAACACCACAAAACCACTGACAACCAAGCAAATGATATGCGTATTTTCATTTCATTTCATTTATAATTATTCTTTAAAATAGCCATAATTATCATCAATTAGTAATCTTCTATCTAAAAAACGGTTAAATTCTTCACATGAAGTTTCTGGTAATAAAGCACAAGAATAGCAAGCTGCTAAATTTGTTCCACCAACTCCTTGACCTTGTTCTTTTGTTTGATAACAAATAGGGTCTGATGAGCAATCTGTTGCTCTGTGCAAAGCTGATTTTATTATTTCTCCTATCTTTTTTGATTTGCAGACAGAAACTAAACCTCCGTAACTTCCTTCTGCACCTGCAATTGTGTATATTAAAATTCCTTGCATGTCATTACTAATGTATAATCTTTCATGTAATGAAGTTGCTGGATAACCACTAAAAAACTCTAACTCCTTTATTATTAGATGCGAAAAAGTATGTAATAAAATCAATTTAGGTGAGGTTATTCTTTCCTCTTTTTGATTTAATTTTGTGTCATCAAAGTTTTTTTGAACAATATTTGCACGATTTTGTATTTCGTCATTGCTTTCTATCCATTCTTTAATTTTCTTATTCTCAAAATCAATAAAAATACCTTCACCGATATTTGCTATTGCAGGAATATATTTTGTTCTGTTACCGTAAATTGAAGTATATTTTTTATTTATATATTGTCCTTCTTTATTTTGTTCATCGCTATCTTCTTGTAGAAAATAATCTTTATCTATCGGTTCTTGCCTCGTAAACGAAACTTGAACGGCTGTCATTTTTAAACTGTCAAGTCTATAAATATTTGCTATTTCTTTGCAGTCATATAATTCTTGTTCAATTAGTTCTATTGAAAGTTGGACTTCTTCGTTTTTGTATTTTTCCTTTTTGGAAACTATAAAATTATATTCACTTAATCGGTAATCCTGTTCTAAGTTTGATTTACTTAATATATTATTTTCAGGAATAAAATCATTTTCAATAAGTTTCTGAATTTGCTCGGGTGTTCTATTTGCAGATTTATTTATCTGTAACAAATTAGATAAAATACTGACATCTTTAATTACCTCATTATTTATTTTCAAAAACTCAATTTCTTCATTTGAAAAATTATCTAAGCTTTCAGAAATAGGTAAAAATAAACTCTGTAAAATATTAGGATAATAAACACTGTTACTGCTTCGTATTACAACTTTCATCCAAGCTTTTGAATTTGAATTTAATAACACATCTTTTTCTTGAACACGTAAACTAAATATACCTTCAAGTGTATTTCTACCTATAACTTTATTTGTATCAATACTTCTTGCAATAATACTGATACCTTTTAAATTATTGTATTGGTCTGAAACTTCATAAGTAAAATAAATATTTTTCGGTATTTCTCGGGTAAAATCTAAAAATTTTCTTTTCTCGTTATCTTCAATTTGTTCTTTATAAATTTTATTACTCTCGTCATCATTTTTCCCTTTTATTTCAGCAAAAACCCACATATCCCAAGGAACATCAACAATATTTCCATTCGGCGAGGTTAAAACAAATCTAATTTGTTCTAAATCTGTAAACCTGTATTTTTTATCTTTTGCTTTTGAATGACACGAAAAACATTTTGGCGGAAGAAATTTATCTTTATCATTATATTTTGCAATAGACTTTTCATTATTCCAATGCTTATACCAATTTTCTAATTTATCAAATTGTTTGCATTTTGGACAAAACATCCATTCAGGAAAATATTTTGCTGAAATTGTTTCAGCACTTTTTTCAGGATAACCGTTTTCTTTTAAATCATTTTCAGGTATTTCAACAAGGGCATCAAGTTTTTTAAACCATGTTTTTAGTCGGTGGATAAAACGATAGTCTTTAATCCAATTTTTTTCATCTTTATAAAGGTTATAATCTTTAAAAAAGCTCCATTCACTAAATGGTTCTACTATTATTGCACCTTCTCTTGTCTCAATTATAGAACCTGCTCCGCCATACGAACTAATTAATTTTCTAGTTTGAACTGTTTCGTATGAATTTAACATTGTTTTTTTCTTTTTATTCTTGTTCCACGTTTTCTTTTTCATCGTTTATTGTGGTTGATTGGTTAAGAGAAATTTCAATAATACTATTTGTATCTACTTCACGCATAGAATTCATTAATGACCATTGTTCTTGTTTTTGAGATTTTTCAATTAAATCTTTGTATTTTAATTTTTCTTTATCTTTTTCAGGTTTTCCTGCATTAGAACGGTTTATTGTATCTATTTTTTCAAGCCAATCTATTTTTAATTCGGCAAGTAACTTTTTTGCTTTTTGAAAAATTCCAGTTTCATCTTTTGGTATTCTGTCATTAATAAGTTGTTCTAAATCAATAATATTACCTTTAAAATCATGTGCATTTTTATCTTTATAAAGCCCTTTTTTATGTCTTACAAAACTAATTAGAATACTATTTAAAACTTTCTCAAAAGTAATGTCGGTAAAAGGGGTTACTGTTAATGGTTCAACATATTTGTAATATGCTTCATGAAATGGCAAATAATGTTCAAAATATGATTTTTCTCTTGCTCTGTTTGCGTCTAAAAGATTAAGTATTAATCCTTTATGTTTACGTGCAGCCCTACTTGATGCTTGAATATATTCTGCAATATTTTTAGGTTGCCCGTTCATTAGCATTATATTTAATCTGCTAATATCAATACCAACCGAAAACATATTTGAAGCAAGAACAATATCAACTGTATTTTTTACTTGGTCGTATTTTCTGCCTTTTTTACTTGTTGTAGATTTTAATTGAAAATCAGCTTGCAACTCATTTAAATAATTTTTTATTTTAGTGCTTTCAATACGACTGGTTAATTCTTTTGTTCTGTTTATTAGTCCGTAATGATTGAAGTTATACCGATTATCGTTTATGTTAAATTGTTCATGTAATCTTTTTATGCCTGAATGTATCTCATCATTCACTTTATTGTAAATTTTACCTACATCTTTTAAGCTATTGTAATATGAAACAATTGTCCAGTAGTTATTGATTAAATCTATTGCTTTTTCTTTATTATTTTCTTCTTCTAATTTTTTAAATAATAAAATACGTGCTAATAGTAGATTTGGCAAAACAGCCCTAACTTGTGTATCTATTGAGGTTTTTCCTGTTGGCATAAAACCAACATGCAAACGTTGACCTGTTTTTTTAGTATCGGTAAATGAAAAATAGTTGTCATCATAAGTCAGACCTTGTGGCGGAAAAATATTTACAATTCTATTTCCGTATAAATTGCTTACTTGTTTTTGAGTATTACGAGTTGTCGCTGTTGATGCAATAATTTTTGGTTTATGATTTTCTTTTGTTGATAAATTTTCAACTATCATTTCAAATAATCCTACAATTGAACCCAAAGGTCCATTTAATAGATGTAATTCATCTTGAATAATTAAATCTGGTGGAATATTATCATTAAGAGAGTTAAAAAATAGATTTCCTTCTTCTCTGTGAGATAATTGAGCAAATTTGTCAACTGTTGCAAATAATAGTGTTGGTGGATTTATGTAAAGACTATCATCAACAACATCAATTGGTATTTTATTTGAAAATTCGCATTTATTGTTTAAACACTCAATTGTAAAGGTTTTATTTACATAAAAAGCATGAGAGAACTCATCTGTTTTTGGAATTTTCGTTATCGTTTTGCACCCACACCAAGGACAAGCCGAAACTTGAAAGCGATTAACTACACTATCTGCATTTTTAGGTTTTTTAATTGCTTTATTTAATTCGTCAATTTGTGTTTTAAGTGTTTTTCCTTGTGTATCATTTATCTCTTCTCTTGCTACGGCTATCTTATTTGGCGTTGTTGCACCACCAACCCACATTCCAATTGAAATCGCTTTTTTAGAACTCCCAAAATTTATTTTAGACGTATTCAATTTATTTGTTGGAATTTCTTCTTGTCGCCTGTTCATAAATTCCAAAGCTACAATAAGTTTACTTGCTCGCTCAAATTGTTGGGCAGTAAGTAATCTTAAAGTATATCGCATAATAACAGAAACACCTTCAAAATTGTCAGGATTTTTAAATCTTCGCCAAATTATTGTTAATGCGGTAACTGCTAAATATGCTTCTGTTTTTCCTCCGCCTGTTGGAAACCAAAGTAAATCGACAATATCGTTTCTGTCAGTTGCGTTTTTGTCTGTAATACTTTCAATATTTAGTAATAAAAATGAAAGTTGAAATGGATAATAAATTATTGGCTTCTTTGGCTCGTAATTCTCAAAATATTCTAATGATTTGTAACTTACATTTGTATCTTCTTCAAATATTTTGTCAAAATCAATAAGTTCTTTTTCTTTTTTTTCGAATTTTTCATCAATCGAAATAATCATTTGAATATACATTGCTGTATTAGCAAGTAAAAACGCATCAAATACATCAGAATTGGTTTTTAGTATTTCAATATTCTTATGTAATCTTTTACTATTGTATTTTTGTTCTTTTATTAAACTATCTGCATATTTTTTATTTCTTGGTTCTTTCTCTGATAAATTTTCTTGTTCTACAATCCAATTATCATAGCCTTTTACGAACTCTGTTAATTTTTTACAAATAATTTCTTTATCAAAAGGTGTCCAGACTGATAAATTCTTAATATTTGCAATTTCTTTTAAATGCTCGTTTTCTTTTCTAAATTCGTTACTAACACTTCTAACCTTTACTTTTGGTAAAAATGTAGTAAAAATATTTAACGGTTTTTCAGTTTCCCACTGAACAGCACAACTATGCCCAATTCCATAAGAATTTAGATTTCTGTATTGATAATTTATAAGTGATGCTTCAAAATCATATTTATTTTCAGACAATTCGTTTTTGTAGGGTTGTAAATTAGCGTTTACCGATATTTTAGTTTGAAATAAACATTTTTCATTTAAAGTTTCTTTACCAAAGGAAAATTTATTTCTTGGGTGTTTAGGCGAAGTGTTTGCTAAAAGTAATTTAACATATTTTTTTCCATTTTCAGTAATTATTTTTACAAAACATTTTGCAATAATTTCATTATCATCGTTTTTGAAAATTGGAAAACTATTTTCTTCTATGTCAATTTTTATTTCTGTATTTTCTTTATCGGTAACTGTAAATTTATCGTCTTCAAGTAACGTTATTTTAACAGGTTCAAGTAACTCTTTTCGTTTGAAATATACACCACCTGTTATTAAATCAAACTTCTTTAATATAGGGTCTTCATAAGGATTAATAATTCTTAAATCTTTTATCTTTTTCTTATAATTACTAATTTTGTGTTTTGTAGTTCCAACATTTTCTGAAATTTCTTTTGAAATAAAAAGCCAGCCTTCTTCTTTATTTATTGGTTCATAATCAATACTTTCCGAAAATTCAAAACTGTAATCGTTGCTTGTATTTTTTAATTGCTCAAATTCATTTTTATTAATCTTTATTTTAATTTGTTTTTTATCCTTATTGAAAATATCAATGTATCTACCTGCCGAAAAAGTAACATCAATATTTTTTGTTTTTGTTTCGATACAAAATGTCAATCCGTTGTTTGAGGGGAAATAACTATTTACTTCGGAATAACTTCTTTCTGTTTCTCCTTTATTTTTTATATTTTCTTTTTGACTTGTATCTTTTTCTGTGTTTTTATCTTGTTTTTCAATATCTTGTTCTGTAAAATCGGAACTATCAGTCGTTTGATTTTTTCCAATTTCACTATTCGCTTGTTCTATTTCAGGAAACAGTATTCCAGAATAGTATGCCTGTAAAGGATAATTATTTAGCAATTCATTCTTAGCATCAAAACCAAAAATATTCTGATTTGCACCTGGACCTATTAAATATTTGTCTATATGTTTTATATAAAATTCTCTTTGGTTCATAATTTTTGAATATTTTGAATTGTAGCTATTTGTTTTTTTGTTAGAAGTTTGCTTAAATGTTTTTGGTTAAGAGCTGATAAAACTTTTCCTTTGTTTTTATTGCAAACATAGGCTGTTAATTCTCTTTTTATTTCATAAAGCAATGAAATTGAGCCTTTTTTTATGTTTTCGGCTTGTTGTATGTATTCTTCTTTTTTTGCAATATTTGTTTCGTTATTTTCAGGTGTTAAAAATAACTTTAAATCTATAATTGATTGTAAATCATTATTTGAACGTGGGAAAAAATTATCTTCTGTATTGTCTAACCATTTTTCCATTGTTTGAATAGAAACCGACAATTTTAATCTTTCATGTAATTTTTTAAGTGCATCTGCTTCGCTTTTATTTCTCTTATAATTTGCAAATAATCCATTTAACCATTTTTGCCACAACTTACTTGTTTTATTAATTTCACTAATTTCAGTTGTAAAACTTGGATAGCTTCCAAGTATTTTTAGTATATCTCTTAAATTCAAATTCCAATCTTTTATAATCTCATTATTTGTAGCTAAGTTTTTCACAAAAATAAGATTATAGTCCTTTCCTTTTTTTACTGCAAATTTTTCATACTCGCCGACTTCTAATATTTCATTATTTGATAAAATTATTTTGTATTTTTCTTTACTAATTGGCTCTGCACTGTTTTGTGTATTATTTTCATCAATATCTGTAATCTCTTTTTCTGAACTTTTTCTATTAAAATCTGATTTGATTTTAAAATTATCGGTAAAATATTGTTTAAATTTTCTTTCTTTGTTTATTTTCTTTTCAATATTTTCTTCATTTTGCTCAGAATTTACAGTATCAAAAGAACTTATTATTTCTTCTGTTTCTTTATCAAGTGTTGCCGTTTCTGGAAATTCAATATTTGTAAACCAAAATCTATCTTTATGTTTTAACCTATATGTTTCTTGATTTTTATACAACTTTTCAAACATTTTAGTCCTCTCATCTTCAATATTTTCATAATTCAAATAATAAACATCGCCAAATTCTGTGATTTTATTATATAGATGATAATACCATAGTGGATTTTCATATTTGAAAAATACATACGGAATTATAAAAACATTTCGCTTTATTTGTTTTTTTGAAAAACGAAAATTTATTTCATTGTTTAATGGATTGAGAAAAGTGTAATTTGCATTCTCGCCTGCTTGTGAGGTTGCATCACAGTTTGAAACAATTTTTTCTATATTCCTGCTTGTAAGCGGTGTTATATTTAGCTTATTATTTACACAATAGTTGTTTAGGCTTTCTAATTGTCGCTTTTCGGAAATCACATAATAATTTTTGTCTATTTGTTTTTGCAGACTTAAAAATTCTAATTTTTGATTTTCTGAATTTTCGATATAGCTATTTATTATTTTTAATAATTTATTTGTAAAATTTTCTTTCTCTTCTGGCTTTCCTGTTTCATTGATTGCAACGAACAAATCATTTTCAGGGTCTTCAAATATTGAATTAATATATTGTAGAATATTATCTTTCTCTATAATTAGTTGTCTTGAAAATAAATTGATAAAATAATTTATTATAGATTGAGCTTCATTGTTTTTAACACCAATTTCGTTTAGTTCTTTTTGAAAAATATTTAATTCTTTTTGAAAGTTTATTAAACTATCAGATAATATCGGTTTTATTGTAAATTCTCCTGCGATTTGTCTTTTTGTAAAGTTTATTTTTGCGTTTCGCTAATTAAAAATGTAGTTTTTAAAATTCAATTTTTGG
>JAOZTW010000721.1 GCA_029938985.1 Bacteroidales bacterium
GGATTTTAAAATAATCAAAATAACGCAGTAATTTGCATTTATGAAAAATGCCGTAATAAGTTATATTAGAATAAACAATAGACCATTTTTTAATAAAGTAATTTTGGTTTTTCACTTAATTATAATAATATCAAGATATTTGCATGTTTATTGAAATGTAAAAAGCCAAAAGAACAAGTTTATATCGTTAATTATTTGTTTTATTACGCCTAAATTTTTGTAAAATGCAAAAGTAATAAAAAATAATTAACAAATAGTGTAAAAGTAAAAATTTTATGAATATCAATTTTTCAATTAAAATAATTTTTTAAAATTCAATAAACTTTCTGATAAAATATTTTTTTACTTACTGTGTATCAGTGCATTATAAAACAGTCGGTTTAAATCTTCAATTTTGTTTCTTGCTCTACAATTTGTGTTAAATATTTTTGTAAGGCATATTAAAATAAATTATTTTTGTTTTTAACGAAATTATTTTTGTTTTTAACAATTCAATAAATATAATAGTAAGTACCCATACAAAAGTTTTTACAAATTTGAATTTCTTTAATCTACTGGCTTATAATCACATAATTGTATCATTGTACCATTGAATAATTGTATCATTCTTTAATCATCTATTACCATAATGGTATCTAAATCTAATCTTATTTTGAGCCACTCTCCAAGCTGTACTTTTTGTTTCTTTTGGTTGTAAGATGAAATTCCATTTTTCCAACTTACAATAAAAGTGGGAATAGTATCTACTTTGCCTTGTGCATTAATTTTAAGGCTTTTGGCATAAGCAAAATTTTCAATTTTATCGTATTGTATTTCAAATTCTTTTGTAAGCTTGTTCATTGGAATACTGTCTCGGGTAAAGCTAAGTAATTTGTTTTCGAGAAAAGATATTTGTTCTTGTTTGTTTTGCAATATTGCTTCGTTCTTTTCATATATTTCTTCTATAATTCCAATTCGCACTTCGGTACTAAGGTTTGTGTTTAGGTCGTTTAACTGATTGACAATAGATGCAGTATTATTTTTGTTTTGATGCACCCTCAAAATTGTGGTGTCAGTGGATAACAGTTTCCTGAAATAACCTCTTTTTGTATTTGCCAATCCAAATCTGTTTAGCTCGCCAGACCAATCGTTAATAGTTTCATCAGAAATTTCTTCGCCAATAAAATAAAGGTCAAGATAAGATGTTGTGTCGCTGAACGTAAAATTTGATTCTACCAGCTCACTACCCTGTGTGGTTATTATTTCGGATAAATATTCTTCTATATTTGTTTCAAATTTTGATTCCTTTATTACATTCCAAAATATTGTTGCACTTGGTAGTATTACAATAACAACAAAAATTATTATATATATTCTAATTTTTTTTTCTCTAATTGGATTAAGAACATGTTTAACAGGAAACTTGAGATATTTAACCGTTAAAAAGGTTGAAATACTAATAAACACCGAGTTAATAAAAAACAAGTAGAATGCACCAAGAGTAAACGAAAGTTGCCAAGTTGCTATACCATAACCTGCTGTACAAAGTGGGGGCATAAGTGCTGTTGCAATTGCAACACCAGGTATTACGTTTGTTTTCTCTCGGCGTGAGCCTGCTATAATACCCGAAAAACCACCAAAAATTGCTATCAATACATCTAATATAGTGGGTTGTGTACGGGCCAACAGCTCTGATTGTGCTCCTTTTATTGGCACTATTAAAAAATATAATGTAGATGTTAATAGACTGATAATTACTGCTATTAAAAGGTTCTTTAAGGCTCTTTTGAGTGTGTCAAAATCATTAGTACCAACAGAAAGACCTATGGCAACAATTGGACCCATAAGTGGGGATATAAGCATGGCTCCAATAATTACAGCGGTGGAGTTAACATTTAAACCTATGGAGGCTATAAATATGGAGAACATCAAAATCCAAACTGTATGTCCTCTAAAAATCATGTCCTTTTTTATGCCATCAACAGTACCTTTATAGTCTGTGCCTTCGATGAAAAGAATTGTTTTAAAGAAAGTTACAACAGATGTTTTAATTCTTTTTACACTATTTTTAATTATTAAATCTCTTTTTTTGTCTGATATTTTTTTCTCTTTGTCCATATATATATAGCTTTGTTTTTTTTACAAAAGTAGTTCTTTTTCTTTTATTCCAATAATATTTTTATAAAAAAATAAAATTTGAAATGAAATTTAATTGAAAAACTATGGAAATTCGTTTGAAAGACAATTGAATTTTAACACTATATTTTAGTAGAAAAATGAATATCATAACTATTATTAAACCTTATTATCTTATTATTTCGTAAATTATATAAAGTAATATGGTTTGTAAATCATTTAAATATTTTTCTATTGAAGATTGAAACCAAAAAATAATAATAATTCTACTTTACGAGGTTAAAAACACCTAATTATAAAACGTTTAAGCTCCAAAGGCACGTAATCAAAAGCCTTGCCTGTAATAAGAGTAAGGTAAATTATTTCGTTTTATATAGCAAGTACCAAAGGTGCGAAACAACTTTCATTAGTAAATTAACCAAACATGAACAACACCACCTATGCTCAAACATCGCCAGTTCTTTGGTTGTGGATAAATATTATCTATCTGATTGACAATATCTAATTTGTATAGAAGACCTTAATGAGAGACAAGTCATCTTATTATTCTGTGTAAATTTCCATTTTTTTTGCAAGTATATAAAAAAATTATATCTTTGTTAATCAAATTCCTAATTCTCGTAATCTACAAATCATTTAAACTTAATTTATTATGAAAAAATCAATTCAATTAACAATATTTGGCGTTTTTCACGAGTGTCAAGTTCAAGGCTTTTTTTAAATATTAGAATTAAAGTTTACCTTTGTAAATGAGCATTTTAATATTTCAAAAGTAACAAAGAAATT
>JAOZTW010000722.1 GCA_029938985.1 Bacteroidales bacterium
ATTGAAAATCATATAGTTAATTGTCTCAAAAAAAGTTTTCCCGACTTATCAGTTAGGTATATTAAAACAATTATTCAATGGTTCAATGATACAATTATGTAATTATAAACCAATAGATTAAAAAAAATATAAATGTGTAAAAACCTTAGTATGAGTACTTAATAGGAACTTATAACAAAAGAAATAAACCGAATCTCAACTGAATTTCAATACAAATTATATGAAAACAAATAAAGATTTTATTGATTTTTTGTCTCCTCATGTGAATGAGCGTCGTATGGGGCTTTTGAATAAGGCAATAGAAAACAGAACACGTTATATGACAGTAGTTTTGGAAGATATTTATCAACCCCACAATGCAAGTGCTGTTTTGCGAACTTGCGATTGTTTTGGAGTTCAAGATATTCATATTATTGAAAACACCAATAAATATAAAATAAATCCAACAGTTGTAAGAGGAGCATCAAAATGGATAGATTTAATTAAATTCAACACTCAAGAAAACAATACTTTATTTGCAATTAATACTTTAAAAAAACATGGGTATAGAATTATAGCCACAACACCTCATACCAACGATGTGGAGCTACAAGATTTTGATGTAACAAAAGGGAAGTTTGCTTTGTTTTTTGGCTCGGAAATGCCTGGGCTTTCAAAACTTATGCTTGACAACGCAGATGAATATCTCAAAATTCCAATGTATGGTTTTACCGAAAGTTTTAATATTTCTGTCTCTGCATCTATTATTTTGCATCATTTACGATTACAATTGCAAACTCATAAAATAGATTGGCAACTAACTCAAGACGAAAAAGAACTTATTTTAATTGACTGGATTAAAAAAAATATAAAACACCCCGAAAATTATATCAAAACATTTTATGGATAAATGATGGCTCATTTATAAAAAATGTAACTTCAAGCTCAATCTTGAAGTTACATTTTTTATGATATATGATTAACTACTTACCCACCAAAAAATTAACATACCAACACTGTTTTGTAGAGACTATCAAAAAATTGGTATTTTAAAATTCCTAATAATTGAAAAAAATGTTAAAAAATGACTTTTTAAATAAAATATAATTAACTTCGCAGTTCATATTCACATTAAGGCATAATGCAAAAATTGACCTTAAAAAGTGACATTTATATATGATTAATTATTTAATAGTATATTTAAAATAATAATTTCTTTTCACTCCAAAACTTTAATAACAATGAAAAAAAAATCAGTATTTATAGTAATTATTGTATTTGTGTTTACACTAACAACTTATGCACAAACCCAGTTACCAAATCCAGATTTTGAAAACTGGGATTCCGAATACAATGCAACAGATTGGAATTCAATTGACATTTTGTTTTTCCATTCAGCAGCAAGAACAACTGATGCAGCCTTTAATGACTATGGAGTTAGACTAACAACCCAAGATGTTATAGGAATGGGTGCAGTTCAGGGAGTTATGCTTCTTGGAGAAGTAAATTTAGAAACATTTATGCCAGAAGGAGGAATTGAATTTAATGACCGTCCCACTGGAATAAGTTTTCATTATAAATATTCTCCTGCTGGAGAAGATGGTATGTTCATGTTTTTAATTCTTACAAAATGGAACGAAGATGAAGAAAAAACCGACACAATTGGTGCTACACTATTTAACTCTAATGAACTTGTTGATGAATATACAAAAGTATCATTACCAATAGTTTATATATCAGAAGAAATTCCAGATACAATAAACGTAGGTTTTGTATCTTCGGGAATGACCCCTGAAATAGGAAGTGAACTTTTGATAGATTCTATCACTATGGAATACGGATTGTTGGTTGTGCCAACAATGTGTTTTGATGCAGATGCAATAACTCCAACAGGATTTACTGCCAATTGGTTTCCTGTACCAAACGCTAATAGTTATTTTATTGATGTTTCTGAAAACGAGGATTTTTCTACTTTCGTAGAAGGTTATGAAAATCTTGAATTAACTGATTTAGGTTTTGAACCTTTTTATGAAATAACAGGTTTACCAACAAATAGATATTACTACCAAATTAGAGTTAATTACGGAGACGGACAAGTTAGTGCTAACTCAAATGTTGTAAAAGTTCCTCTACCAACAGTTACAGAAACTGCAACTAATAATACTGATGTGAGTTTTACTGCAAATTGGACAGAAGTAAGTACCGCTATTAATTATTTTATAGATGTTGCAACCGATGACCAATTCACTAATTTTGCATCAAATTATGAAGATTATTCTGTTGGAGAACAGGTTAATACTGCCGAAGTAGTTGATTTAAATGTTAACACTTCTTATTTTTATCAAGTAAGAGTTGAATATTCTGATTGTATAAGCCAAAACTCTAATACAGAGGAAACATCTACACTTCAGACTGGAGTAAGTAATTTGCAAAATAATTTTAATATATATTCAAAAACCAATAAAATAATTATCAATAATAACTTTACTGAAATATCTAATTTCGAAATTTATGATAATTCGGGAAAAATGATTTATAAAGGAATAATTGACAATAATATTGTTGAAATAGAATTAAATAATTCTGGAATTTATATTGTTAAAATTAATTATGATAATAAAATTATTAGTAGCAAAATATTTTTACAAAAATAGAACAATTAAATCTATACAGGGCATTTTTAAAAAATACTAAAAAGTAGTTGACTCTTTTTGGTTCTTTAAAAACCTTAGTGAAAAGTCGGGAAAGCTTTTTTACAATATTTATCTATTTGATTTTCACAAAAATAAACAAATCTCTCGGTTTTTATCAATCAGTATTTTAGTGTTTAGACAAAAAAAAAAAACTTCCAACTATTCTGTATATTAATAACTAAAGTTTTTGCTTTCATTTTATATTGATTATCAATAATTTATAAA
>JAOZTW010000723.1 GCA_029938985.1 Bacteroidales bacterium
TTTATAAATTATTGATAATCAATATAAAATGAAAGCAAAAACTTTAGTTAGTTATTCTTTCTTTTTCACTAACATAAGGAATGATACAATTATTCAATGGTTCAATGATACAATTATATTACTATAAACCAATAGATTAAAGAAATACAAATGTATAAAAACTTTTGTATGGGTACTTAATAGTATATTTAAAATAAATAATTGACAAATTTTAATAAAGTTCATTTTGTTTTTAACAATTCAATAAATACAATAATATCAAGATGATTGGCATTTTTCATAACTGTAAAGCACAAGGCATTTTAATTTTTCAAATACCGCAGTTTACTTATTGTAAATGAGGATTTTAAAATAATCAAAATAAGGCAGTAATTTGCATTTATGAAAAATGCCAGATATTTGCATGTTTATTGAAGAAGCTAAAAGTAAAAAGAACAAGTTTAAATCGTTAATAGTTTGTTTTATAGTATTCCTAAAAAACCAAAACTCTGCATTATACAAAATTATTAAAACACACATTTACAGGCGTAAACTCAAATGTTAAGAATTTTTGATGTCCTTGATTTTTGAGTTTCTATGAAAGCCTTTTTAAAATACTTTAATAAAAAGTCAAAACTAATTTAGCTGTTTAAAAATTTATTAAGGAATGATACAATTATTCAAAGGTTCAATGATACAATTAAATAACTATATACCAATTTATTAAAGAAATACAAATGTGTAAAAACTTTTGTATGGGTACTTACTTACCAATTCCTTAATAAAAATATTTTTTTATTCAAACAATGGAATGAATATTCATTCTTAACAAATAATCATTAATTTTAAATATAAATAATATGAAAAAAGTAAATCTAATAATTATTATCATTCTGCTAATAAGCGGAATAAATTATTCATTACAAGCACAAGACAACAAAGTAGAAGTTAAGAAGGTAGAATTTATGTGCCAGGGAAGTAAAATTGTAGGTAACTTATATACAGCTAAAAAATATAAGGATAAAAAAAATATGCGTGCAATTATTGTTGTAGGACCTGCTACTGGTATAAAAGAGCAGGTTTCAGGTACTTATGCCGAGAAATTAGCAGAAATAGGGTATATTACACTTGCATTTGACCATAGAGGATACGGCGAAAGCGGAGGAACATCTCGCACAATGGAGGATATGTTTATAAAATCGGAAGATATTAGAACGGCAATAAGTTTTGTTCGTTCGTTGAAACAAGTAGATGAAACTAAAGTTGGAGCAATAGGAATTTGTGCAGGTGCAGGTTATCTTATTGAAACGGCTATTGGCGAAAACAGACTTGCAGCAATTGCTACAATAAGTGGAACATTAAGTTATCAAGGAGTAATTGCTGCATCTGGCGGAGAAGCACTTCTTGTAAAGTCATGTGATGCAAGACAAAAATACGACGAAACAGGTGAGGTTACTTATATTCCAATAATAGCAAAACCAACCGATGCTTCAAATGTTTTTGCAAACGAAGCTTATGAATATTATGTTGGTAATCAGGACAAATATCCTACTTGGAAAAATCAAGTAGCACTTTCTTCTTTTTCAAGTTTTGCAGCCTTAGATATTAAAGAAGTAGTATCATCGTTGAAAAAACCAGTTTTATATATTGCTGGTAGTAAAGCCATGACAGCACCACTAAGTCAAGTTGCTTATGACAACACGCCTGATAGCAAAATAAAAGAATTATATTGGGTTGAAGGAGCAACACATATAAGTTTATATCACAACGAGGAACAAATAAATGAAGTTAGTGGAAAAATTAATGAGTTTTTCAAAAAAAGATTGAAATCAAAATCTAAGAATTTTCAAAAAAATCTTGTAGCAAATATGGTTGGCTTTACCTACGAAACAAATCAAAAAGCACCCAAAGTAGAAGACGCAGATTATAAGGAAATAAATGATGGAAAGGTTGTAATACAAAAAGTTGTTTTTAAAAGTCATGGTACAAAAATAGTTGCTAATTTATTTATACCAGCTAATTATAAGGAGGGCAGTAAATTACCTGGAATTGTTGTAGTTGGACCAGCAACTGGTGTAAAAGAACAAGTTGCTGGAGAATATGCTTACAGATTAGCCGACAAAGGTTTTATTACTCTTGCTTTTGATCATAGAACTTATGGCGAAAGTGAAGGATTACCACGATGCTGTGAGGGTATTATAATAAAATCGGAGGATATTAAAAGTGCTATTAGTTTTATGTGTTCGCAGGAACAGGTTGATAAAAATAATGTTGGAGCAATTGGTATTTGTGCTGGTGGTGGTTTTCTTGTACAAACGGCTCCTGGCGAAAAGCGTATAAAAGCTCTTGCAACAATAAGTGGAACACTGAGTTCTAAAAAAGTAATTGAAGAAATGCCTGGGGGAGATTTAATAATTTCAATGTCTAATGATGCAAAACAAAAATATGACAACAAAAATGAAGCAACATATATGCGATTGTTTGCCAAAGAACGTCCTAAATTAAAGAAAAAAGAGCCTAAATTAAGTAAATTTCAACAAGAAGCTTTTGATTATTATGTTGGAAATGCTGATAATTTTCCTAATTGGCAGGCAGAAGTTTATCTTGGAACTTTTAGTAACTTAGCTGCATTTGATATTCCAACTGCCGTAAAAGCAATAACAGCACCAGTGTTATTTGTAGCTGGCACAGAAGCTTATACTGCTCCACTCAGCCAAAAAGCTTACGACGTAGCAACAAGCGAAAAAGAACTTTTTTGGATTGATGAAGCTACTCATGTTTCTTTATACTATGTAGATGAATATATGAACCAAGTAACGGATAAACTTGTTGAGTTTTTTAATAAAACACTACAATAATTCAATGGTACAATGATACAATGGTACAATGATACAATGGTACAATGATACAATGGT
>JAOZTW010000724.1 GCA_029938985.1 Bacteroidales bacterium
TCAGGTATCATTGTATCATTGAACCATTGTATCATTGAACCATTGTATCATTGAATAATTGTATCATTGAATAATTGTATCATTGAATAATTGTATCATTGAACCATTAATAATGTTGTAATTTGTATAGTATAAAATGAGCAAAATTCAGATTATCACTGAAATTTGCTCGCTTTTTTATTAGGCATATTAACCCAAACCTATTAATGTTTTTTTAAGTATAATATGTATGTTGCTCAAACATAAAATATTATCTAATATGTATCATTTTATAAAATATTATCTAATATGTATCATTTTATAAAATATTACATATTAAATAAATAAAATATATGATTGAAAACAAAATAAATAATGATATTTATCGTATGAATTTATAAATGAATACAACTTTTATTTCATAATAAATTAATATATTAGTATATTTGTAAAAATTATAATTTATATATTAACTAATTATTAAATTTATCATGAAAAAACTACTTACAATTTTCAGTATTATTTTAATTTCAAATTTTCTTTTTGCAGACATTGTTATAAAAGAAAAATTTCCCAGTTCTTCACTCCCCTCTGGCTGGAATCGTACAAGAATACAGGGTTCGTTTGACTGGTCTATACGAAACACTCCCGCTTTCTCAAGTCCAAGTGGTGGCTACTATGCAGTGTTTGATGACAACTCGCATGGAACAGTACATCCAAACCAAGCTTATATAAGAACCAAAAGCTTTAATTGTACAGACATGACCTCAGTAAAACTTAGTTTCTACGAATTTTGGGCGGCATTAGAAGACACCTACGGATATGTAGAAGTATCTATAGATGGAGGAACAACATGGACTACTTTATTAACAAATGAAGCAACTACAATTGGCTCGCTTGCGGCACCAAATAAAACAATTGTAGACCTGACTACACAGGCAGCAGGGCAATCAAATGTTATGCTAAGGTTTAGATACCTGGAAGACGTAGGGCAAGCAAACGCTTGGTATATTGACGACATAGTAGTATATAGTGCCAACGATGTTGGAGTACCTGCACTTGTACAACCAGCATATTTAAGTTGCACAGAAAGTTATACTAATTCAGAAAATATTTCAATACGATTGTTTAATTATAGTAACGAAGATGTTTCAGGAGTAAGTTGGAGTGTAAATCTTACGGGTGTAGCAACAGGAACTTGGAACGGCACAGGTATTGATATTGCTGCCGATGATTATGTAGAGGTTTTGGTAGCAACAGGTATAGACATGTCGCCAGAAGCTGTTTATCATTTTGATATAACTGCAACACTTGCCAACGATGGCTGTTTGACTAACAATAATTTAATAACAGGCAGGCAACAGGTTATAGAAACATATCCATACCTTGCCAATTTTAATACTTCTCCAGCGGGCTGGTTGGACGGCGGAAGCGATACACAGCCAACAAACTCTGGCTACCCAAATCACCACGGAAGACAATTTTCGTGGGGCGACCTTCCTTATCTAAATGGTGCTGAGGGTAATGGCAAATCATGGTTTGTTGAAACTACCATTAATAACAGAACCGATTTTATATATGTTGAAAGTCCAACTTTTGATTTCTCCGAAAATTCAACACCTATGTTGTCTTTTGACATTAAACACAGTTTACACAACGATGATTATTTCCAGGTACAATATAGAATAGATGGAGGCACATGGACACGGCTTGGGCGTACAGCCGACCCACTGTGGTATAATAGCACCGACTGGTGGAGAAACAGTCATGCCTCACCAGTTGATAGTTGGACACACAAAGAGTATGATTTATGTTTTCTTGCAGGCAAATCATGTGTAGAATTTAAAATAGTAGGACGACCACGTCATTCGGCACCTGTACATAGTAATTTTCATAAATTTGCTTTTGATAATTTTTCAATCACAGGTTCTTTAACCGATGATGTTGAAGCAATTGCAATTACAAAAACTTATGCAAAAACTTGCTCTAACTATACAACCACCGAGCCAATACAGGTATTGTTAAAAAACAATGGTTGTCGCCCTTTAACTAATTTCCCTATAACTCTTAATGTAGATGGTGGCTTTGTTGCTACAGAAACAGTTAATATTACAATACCCCCCTTTGAATCTGCACTTTATGATTTTGTTGCAACAGCAGATTTATCGGCAGCTGGCACAAGAATAATAGAAATTGTTACTGGGCTTGCTTCCGACAACGATGCGACCAATAACACTTATACTGAAAACAGATATAATAGCGTTATTTCTACTTTTCCTTTTCTTGCCGATTTTGATGGAAGCTCAGAGTCTAACGATGGTTGGGTTTCGAGAACATCAGTAGGACACCGCTATTTTAGAAACGAAGCAATACCATATCTAAACGGAGAAGAGGGAAATGGAAAATCATGGTATGTAGAAACAACACAAAATAATAAAACAGATTGGGTATCTGTTGAAAGTCCAGTATTTAATTTAAATGGTCTCTCATCACCAACCTTATATATGGATATTAAACATAGCCTTCATGACGACGATTATTTCGCTGTATATTATTCTGCCAATGGAGGTTCATGGATTAGACTTGGTTCAACCCAACCAAATTGGTATAATACAAATTCGTGGTGGCGTAACTCACATGCAAACCCAGTAGATGAATGGGAACAAGTAATGTATAGCCTTTGTGAAATAGCTGATTTAGATGCTTCTGAAAAAAATTGTGTTAAATTTTTAATTCAAGGACGACCACGTCATTCGTATCCTAATCACCAAAATTTTCATTTATTTGCTTTTGATAATTTTGAAATACTTGATAATCCGGAAGTTAGTGTAACAGCAATTACAAATCCTGACCCTGGAGCTTCTACCTGTCTTTATGATGCTAACCAGTCCGTTAGTATTTCTGTTTATAAC
>JAOZTW010000725.1 GCA_029938985.1 Bacteroidales bacterium
GCGTTGACCCTGCCCTGTTGGCAGATATTGCAAGTTACAGCTCACAAAGCAACTCTGGTGGTGGCTATAATTTTCGTAATAGAGGTGGTGGTGGAGGAAAAGGAAGTGGAAAACCAAGACCAACTATACATATTTGGATTGATAGAGCTTCATTAGGAAACAACCATGCTAACCAATACATTGACATAACAACTTGGATGTTTCAAAGAACAATTTATAGTTATACTTATGATTTGGAATTTACTCATAGTGAAAATTATACAGAATTAACCAATACAAATTATGATATTAATGTAGCAGTAACAAATCAGGATGATATGGATATTGTTACTGGATATGCGGAATGGAAAGGCGAATACTTAGGGAATTCATTAGGCAAGACTTTAGATCAAGAAAATTATAGTCCATTATGGGTTACAGGAAGTCTCAAATTTTCAAATACAATAAAAGCTTATGTAACTTTACATGAAATTACGCATAGAGTATCACATTTAACGAAGGATACTAAACTTAATGAAAGAGACAAAAAGTGGCATCCAAAAGGGAAAGGTCATGATATGGTTGAGGGTTTATCATTCCCAGGTCCTGGTACTAACTATATGTATGAACTTATTAAAGGAAAGACAAAAGAACAGATATATGATGCAGGTTATTTAAATATAGGTAATCAAGAAAGAAAAAATGCTATAATATTATTTTTAATTAGATACAACGCACCTCCTTATGATAATATACTCGACTTAAATTCAATTTATAAATTTTAAGAAATATAAATTAATTATGAAAAAAACTTGTATTTTTATTATATCAATTCAATTGATTTTTTTTAGCTTTTGTAATAATAAAGAAAAAAAATCTGAATATGAATTATACTCTAATTCTATATACAAAGGCGATTCTTTGTTTGCTTTAGCTCAAGATTTATCAGAAGATGAACAAAATGATATTATTTACAAAACATTTATTCAAACCAAGATAATTGAAGATAAAATAGTTGTTTGTATTTTACCAGATGATCCATTCAAACATTATTTTATAAAAGAGTTTACAAGTTCTGGAGTAAATCGTTTTTATTGCAAAATTTATCGTAACTATTATAGATGCGAAACTGAATACGATAAAGATACAACTTTTTCCGAAAAAGATTATAAAATACTGGGAAATAATCACTTTAACTATAGAAATTTAGATTTTGAGAAAGAATTATCAGATGAGTTTTGGAATATTCCAAACCTGCGATTAATCGAATGTAATCCAATTGATTTCACTAATGCCATTAAAACACTGGAGGACTTGGTAAACAATTTAGAAGTGTTTGAAAATTTTGATTTAGATTCAAAATATCATAAAAAAATTTTAAACGAACTTTTAATACTAACTCAAATTGCACAAGATTATTGGGATATAAATCATGTGGAATGTGAGTTTGTAGATTTTAAATTTGTTTATTCACGTATAATACACATTAATTCAAAAGACGAAATAAATGAATTAAAAAAATTATTGATAATTGAAAATAGTGAAAATAAATGGAAAAAAGATAATAAGAATTTTATAAAAAATTTATTGCCACAAATTGAAAATGAATATAGAAGTAAAAATATTTTTTACTATTATACAAAACCAGATTTAAAATTATTCAAATTTACTGTAGATATTATTGATGATAAAATAATATTAGAAAAAGAATATATTAACTGGCAATATAAGTGGGAAGACCCAATCTTTTTTTATATCAAAAGATTTAGATTTTAATATTAAAACTATGAAAAAAACTTGTATTTTTATAATAGCAATTGTATTGTTATTTTCGGCTTGTAAAAACGGAAAAACTGGTTACGCATCAGATAATGTTAAAAAATTTGCCAACGATTCTTTGTTCTTAGAAACTCAAAACTTACCAGAACAAATTAAAGATTTCGCACTAAAAGGAATATATGCTCGTACCAAAATTATTGAAGAAAAATTAGTTGTACACATTATTGATATAATAGATGGTAATTGCTATTGTCTTTTCAAGGAATATACTAATTCTGGAATAAATCGTTTTTATTATGTTTTTAACGACCGAACTGTATATGCTTTTATTCCTGAATATAACACTAAAATGACTGATATGAAAATACTTGCAAAATATAAAAACGATACCTCAGATATTTCATCCGACGATAATACTAATATTTTTTCTGATGATTTTTGGAATATTCCAGAACTGCGTTTGCCTTATTATAAAGAAAAAAATAAACAACTTGATGATATTAAAAAATTAGAAGATTTAGTAAATAAATTAGAACTGTTTAATAATTTTAGTTTTGAGACTAATTTTCAAAACAAAATTCTTAAAGATTTACTGCTCACAACTCAAATTGTTTTTCCAATGTGGGACAATCAAGTTTCTGTTTTTTTTGAATCAACTTATCCTGCATATTACGAAGAGTATGGATATATAAGATCTATTAATCCAGATAATGCAAAAAAAACTTTTGATAAAGTATCTGCAAAAAACAGGGTTGATATAGGTTATATATGGATTAATAAAAATGTAGAATATGTTAATAAAATTGATTTTAATTTTGAAACAAAAAATGAAAATGAAAAAATATATTACTATTACACAGATTATGATTTAAGAATTTTTAAATTTGCTGTAAATTTAAAAAAGAATAAAATAGAATTAGAAAAAGAATATTTGAATAAACAATTTATATATTTTGGATTGTACTGGTTTTTCCCTTGTTATTGTCCAGAAGAGGATTTGAAAAAACAACCCTAATATTATTTTATTTTTTAAAAACCACTACTACCCTTTTGGCATGGTAATGAACGGTATAGGCACACAAAACGGCAACAACCCGTATTTTTACAACGGCAAAGAACTACAAGACCTAA
>JAOZTW010000120.1 GCA_029938985.1 Bacteroidales bacterium
AAAATATATTAATTCTTTTTTTTTCGTACATAGGTAGTCAAAAATAATATTTTACTATTTCATAATGAGAACTTTAACATTAAACTATAATTTCTACCTGGCATTGCTCTGTATAATATTGCTTGATATTGCTTGTTTAACAGATTATTAACTTTAAAAGTTAGATTAATTTTTTTGTTTTTAAATAAATAATCTTTTCCCACAGAAATATTACAAATACTATAAGCTGGTAGTGTGTGCCTGTTCTCATAATTGCTTGAAGTAGTGTAGCGTTTGCCAATATAATTAATATTTGTTCGTATATAAAATTTTTGATACAATAGTGTTGCAAATATTCCAAAAGTATTTTTTGGTATATAAATTAGTTGCTTGGAAATTGATTTATCTTCTTGCAAATCAGATTTTTGATTTGTAGTTTTAGTAAACGCATAGTTTGTTATAAATTGATATTCTATTTTTTTATAAACCCCCTTCAAATCAAAAGAATATTCCAAACCTCTTGAAAATACTTTTTTAATATTTTGAGCTGTCCAATATATTGATTCACTTGGTCTCCAAACAATCCAATTATCGATTAAAGATGAATATACAGAAAGTGAATTTGTCATTTTAGAATTTTTAAAGTTTTTAATAAAATTAAAATTTATATCAAACGAATATCCTACTTCTGGTAATAAATCGGCATTGCCTCCTGGTATCCAATATAAATCATTTAAAGTAGGAACATGATAATTACGAGAAATATTTGTTTTTATATATAATGGATTATTTTTCATAAATTTAGATTCTAATCCAATGGCTGGTATAAATGGAATAATATTTTTGTCAACAATATTTTGATAAAACAAGATATAACCAGCAAAACGTTTATTTATTTTTTTATGATAACTAAATTTTCCTCCAAGTTCATTTCTATTTGCATTGTATTTTGTAAACGAATATGTAGCTGTGTCATATATATTTACAAAACTATGGTTGTAAAAAAAATCAAATTTTAATTCATTTTTATTATTGAACAAGTATTTTAATTCAATATTATTAACTATACTGTTAGAGTTGCTTTTTGAATTACTTTTTATTATGTAGGTATTATAAGTTGAGTCGGATAAAAAATAATTTATACCATCATAATTATATCCAGAATTGAATTTTAATTTTATTTTAGATATATTAATATTGTAGGAAATAATGTTTTTTAATTGTTTATCAATCTGAAATTGATTTCTGTGCAAGCCACTATAAGACATTATTGGTGGGATATTTCTATTAGTTTTTTGTGCCCAAATAATAAAACTTACAAAACTATTTTTTGTTATTCTGAAATATGCTTCTTGCATAACTCCATATTTATTGTAGTTTGCATTAGTTTGTTTTTCAATATTTTTTTCGGGATTTGTGTTGTTAATATATTTAAAATTATTTTCTGATTGTTCGATAAATATTTTTGTCTTTAATTGTTTTTTTTTATTTCCAATATTAATATTTGCAAAAGAAGAATAAGTATTAAAACTTGCTATTTTTTGAATTGCAGATAATGATATTTTATTATTCCAATCAGGTTTGTTGTTTATAATTATGCTTCCTCCCAATGCTCCACTACTTTCTGAAAGCGAACTTCCTCCATAGAATAGTTTTATTTCGTCGACAAAAAAAATTGGAATATTTGAAAAATCTACCTGTCCAATCATTGGAGAATTTAATTTCATACCGTTCCAAACTACCTGTGTGTGAGTAGCAGCTGTACCTCTAAAAGAAGCTGTTGAAAGACTTCCTTTTCCATAATTTTTAATAAATATTGTAGAATTTTTGCTCAATAAGTCTGAAAGATTATTTTCAATGTTTTCTAAAAGCAATAGGGAGTCTATAAAATAATTATTTAGGGCTACTTGTGAAAGTTTCCTTGTTTGATTAATTGTTACATTTCCAACTTCTATTGTATCTTTTCGTTCTTGTGCATTAAGCGATTTATTAATAAAGCAAATCAATAGAATAATTAGAATAGTTTTTATTTTCATTTTCAAAAATTTCAAAAAAAAACTTTCCTAAAGTTTTTACACTTTAGCAAAGTTTTTTTTATATTAGAGTTTATTATTGAGGTATATTATGTTGTAAACAGATTATTAATAGTCGTTTACAACTTTATATTTTATCAACTATCTTAATAGTGTAACATTACCCACTTCCTTAATTAGTTTACCACTTTTATATCTGCCTGTTACTTTGTAAACATATACATCTTGTGCTGCAAGTTTACCATCTACATATCCATTCCAACCTTCGTCTTTGTTGTCGGTAGAGTAAATTAATTTACCCCATCTATTATATATTAGCAGTTCAAATTCTGCATCACTTATTTCCTCACAAGTAGCGAGTGGCAAGAATACATCGTTTAGGTTGTCAATATTATTAGTAAACGCACCTCCTTCTAAGTTTGGAGTGAAAGCATTTGCAAATTCAATTTTACATTCTGGCAGTGCAACAACAGGATTTTCCATTGTTAAGCTTTCCATACAACCACCTTCACCTGTAACAACAAGAGTAATAAAATATTCACCTTCTTCTTGATAATAATAAATTGGGTTTTGTTCTGTAGATTGAGAATTTACACCCTTATTCTCACCAAAGTCCCAAAGATAGCTTACAACATATTTAGAAGAGTCAAAACATCCTATTGGTTGATCAGGTACAATTACCTCCATTGGTGCTACAGTAAATATTGGTACTGGCGATGCGTAAATTATTATTGTATCAGTTCTTATAAATGTTTCAGTCCAAGTTGGTACCGATCCTTCTGCTGTTACAAATAATTTAGCAAGATATGTTCCTGCTGAGTCGAGACTACATACTGGGTCTGCTACATATAATTCTTGTATCATATCAACTTGATTGGCAATATTATAAATCTCCCATCTGTAAGTTGATTGTCCTTCTTCTGTATATTTAACATTTGCTATTAAATCTACCGAATATGGAGTACATTCTTCAATAGTTCTTGCAGGCGCCCCTTCAGGTAGTGGTGCTAATATATATATATTTTGCGACAAGCTATCTACACATTGATGGTCGCTAATAATTGTTAGCGTCATAGTGTAAGTTCCCCAGTGAGTATATTGTACATCAAATGTTTCGTCAAAGTCTTGTGGGTCCGGTACACGTCCATCACCATAATCCCAAATATATTGTTCGAAATTTGGACTTGACTGATCTACAATAGTAATATCTACGTAAGGATCAGAGTATGTTTGATTATTACCAAAGATATCAAAAGCGGCAAAAGGTGTTGGCCATACAGTAACAGGGTGTATAACAGAATCTCTACATACTTCTCCTGTTGATTGAATTTGGAAACGTGATACCATTAAGACATTATAAATAGAGTCATGTGGAAGTGGATCATCAGGATCGTATTCATGATGGTCGTTCACAAATGTTTGCATTGGAATTGAATCATATCCTATACCAATTGAGTTTCCAAGATCACCTCTGTAGAAATAATCATATTCTGTTCCAGTAATTGTGTGATTAACATTTGTAGTATTCATAAATGTTACATCAAATGGATGACAACCTTTGTCATTTGGATTCATTGCGAAGTCTGGTTCTGGCATATAATAGTATCTTAATTCAACAGTATCAGTTACTGCACAAGTTTTTGCAAGCGGAAAATCGCCTCGTTCAACTGTCCATTTAACCATAGTACTACCAGGGCTACCAGGTGCAATACTATAAATACTTGTATTCATATCATTTTGGTTTGAACAAATACCTCCACCTGGAGTGGTAACTATCCAAGTACCAGTCCAATCAAAACAAGGTATTATTCCATCACCTGTTACTCCAATTGCATTAAGAGTTGTAGAATCTACACACAAGTCTTGGTCGTCTCCTGCGGATGTTTCAAATGAGTAGTTATAAATTTTCACATCATCGTGTGATACAAATCCATTTCTCTCAACATTCCAACGTAGTGTGTGAACACCATTTGCAATATTTGTTACCTTAGTATTAGCATCATAAATGTCTTCAATAATAAGGTTTGCACCATTATATGACCAGTAAGCTTCAAAACCTGTTTCTGGAGGTGCTACTGCATTCATTGAAGTAGTATCCCAACAAATATTTATAGAATCACCTGCATCTGGATTAAATCCAATATAAGTAACTATTACTTGATTACTTGCTATACAACCCGTTTCACTATCAACTACATTCCATGAGAATACATTGTCTCCAAAACCTAAGTTCTCAAGCTCTGCATTAGGATTTTGATAATCATCATCTATAAATTCTGCATATCCACTTACAATTTCCCATGTTCCTACGCATGTTCCATTGCAATGTTCAGATGCTCCCTCGGCTTCTAATGTGTGAGTATTAACACTTGTTTCTGCGTCTGGTCCTGCATCTGTATAGAAATAGTTGTTTTGTAGTAAAACTTTATTATCAGCAGTACAACCATTTTGTTCAACATGCCATTGGAAAGTATTTAAACTTTCGAACAATCCCGAAACATAAGTAACATTACTATTTGGAGAATGAATTAGAATATTACCACCACCTGGTATATTTGTCCAAGTACCTATTGCATCATCTGCAATTGGAGTAGAGTATAATGTTTCGGTAAAATAACAAGTATTTTGCGAAGTTGTAGTTTCACTGAGAGAATTATTAGTTATCTCTAAATCTTTAGATTCACTACAATTGTTCTTAGTTACAGTCCATCTGAAAGTACTTTTGCCTTGAGCAAGATTTGTAACATCAGTATTATGTTGTGTAGATACTGCAATATCACCACCTCCACCAAGCAGTTGCCATACACCCGTTGTACCATCTTCAGGTTCTAAGGCATTTAGAGTAGCATAATCAAAACAAGTAGGAAAATGATCTCCAATTACAACTACAGGTTTATCATTAGTTATTTGAACCTCGGCTTCGTTTGTACATTCATAACCGAGCAAATTTCTTGTAACTGTCCATTTATATGTATTATCTGGATCAATGGCATATACATTTGTAGTATAACAAGTAGCACATTCAAACTCACCACTACCACCATATACTGACCATAAACCTGTTCCATTAGAACCTGGATTTGTACCAGATAATAATGCAAATGTATCACAAATGACTTTAGGCGAACCTGCTGTTACATCAACAGAGTTGTTATAAATAGTAACATAGTCCTCGTCTGTACAATCATTGTCTCCTACTGTCCACTTCAACATACTTGTTCCAATAATATTGGTAATAACTGTACCATAATATGTTGAATTTTCAATTGAAACTGTTCCAGGAATAATTTCTTCCCAAACACCTGTTCCACTTGGTGCAGGTGGTATATTTCCTGTCATGTTATACTCCTCTGTACTACTACAAACAACTATATCAGCACCAGCATCAGCTTCAACTGTGTAATTTTGAATTTCAAAGAATTTACTATTTACACATTCACCTTTAGTAATTGTCCAAGTAACAAAGCTTGATCCTCGCCCTAAGTCTCTTACAGTAGTTATTGCAGCCGTACTATTGTCAAATACTCCTCCTTGTCCAGTTATTGTCCAAGCTCCAGTTACTTCTTCGTCGGCAGGTAAACTACCAATTACAGTAACTTCGTTTTCACAAATAGGATTAGAACCAGCCATATTTGATGTAACATCGTAGAAATCATTAACAAGTACCATTTCAACTGCGGCTTCACAATCTCCACTTGTTACTGTCCAAATAAATGTATTACTTCCTTGTAACAATCCAGTAACATAAGAATTATATTTTGAAGGAGTTGTTACAACTGCTGCTCCTTGTGAAATCCAATTTCCTGTTCCATCAAGTGGATCGTTAGCAAGTAATTGTCCTGTAGTTCCACAAATGGTATCAATAGATTGTGCTACTGAGGCATAAACTTCTCCGTTAAGTATTGAAACAGTGTCAGATGTAACACAACTTCCTCTGTAAATACTCCATTCAAATTGAGAATATGCACTTAGTTGAGAAATAGTGGTACCAGATTGTTTAGAATCAGATATTACTCCATTTCCTGCAATTTCTGTCCATATTCCATTATTGTCAGGATCTGAATTTGCACACATTATAGCTTTGCTTGTACATGTATAAACTGTGTCATCACAAATATATGCTTGAATTGGTCTGTTGTTTTCAACTTCAATTTCTGCATAATTAGAGCAAAGCCCATCTGTTACTATCCAGTGAAATACATTATTACCAACTATAAGGTTTCTTGCTGTTATTTCATTACATGTACCACATTCAAAGGTAGCTCCACTTAATGATGCCCATTCTGCTCTTGTATCATCATCAAACACAACGGGACTACCTGTTAATTGCACTGTATCTTCACAAACCTCTGGAAGAGCTGCTCCCCAAACATTAATTGAATTATTTGTTATGGTAATAGTATCAATATCAGTACAGTCACCTTTAGTAATTGTCCAAATAAACATATTATCTCCATTAATCATTTCACTAACTTCTGTATAATATAATACTGAAGTTTCAAAATCACCATAACCACTAAATGTTATCCAGTTTCCTGTTTCATTAGCTCCTGGTGGTGTTGCATTTAGGTCATAAACTCCATTACAAGAATAATCGTCATCACCTGCATCAGAAATTGAAGGTGTATTATTTGTTACAGTATATTCTTTTGAGTCAGTACACGTACTATTTTGAGCATAAACTGTCCATAAAAATACGTTATCATCTATTCCAAGATATCTAACAACAGTATTGTATTGTGAACTTTCATCAAAGTCTCCATTATTACCAATGCGTGTCCATCGTCCTGTTCCTGGAGAAGGATTTGCTGCAACAAGTTCAAATGTGTCAACACAAATAATTCTATTCTCTTGCACCATGGCAGTTATTTTATTATTAATAATTGTTATAGTGTCTCTTGTAGTACAACCTTGTTCTCCAACTATAACCCATTGGAATTTGTTGTATGTTTTAAGTTCACTTACAATAGTACTACTTAATACAGAATTACTAATCAATTGTCCATTGTCTGCGCCCGCAATCTCCCAATGTCCATCACCGTTGAATGCTGTGTTTGCCGAAATTGTTGAAACATCAGAACATACATCAAGTTTATCAGGTCCTGTTACAGCTTGTGTTGGAGAAATATTATTTACAGTTATTTGCTCCGAACCTTCACATGTTCCTTGATATAAAGTCCATTCCAGTATGTTTTCACCTCTTTGAAGATTTGTAACAACTGTGTTGTATAATGTTGCATCAGCAAAATCTCCTCCACCTTGACCGCCAAAAGTCCATTCACCTGTTACATCTGAATCTGGTGGCCAAGCATTTAAGATGTAAGAAGTTGCACAAAGTGCTGCATCACCTGGACCTGGGTCTGGGTGTAATACTACATGATTAACAACAACATCACTTGAGTCAATACAAATTCCATTTTGTACTTTCCAACTATACTTACTTGTTCCCTCTACGAGACCTGTAACAGTAGTTTGATAAATTAATGGCGATGTTATAGTACCTGTTCCCCACAATTTAGACCATACACCTGTTCCTGGATTTGGGTTGTTTCCGTATAATGTAGTGTTGTCTTCACAAACAGACATTTGATCGTCTCCTGCATCAGGATAAACAGCATTATTTGTAATAAGAACAAAATCGCTAAACGAACATCCATTTCTTTCAACTGTCCATGTAAACATATTGTTTCCAGAATTCAATTCAGTTACCCAAGTATCTTTATCTGTACTATTAGTAACTACTGGACCTACAGTTGTAGTTTCCCACACCCCTACTCCATTTGTTACAGTTGTTGCATGTAGTTGAACAGAATTTTGACAAACTTCAACGCTAATTCCTGCATCAATTTCAAAATAATCATTATTAATTTCTAAATCTTCTGAAACAGAACAATGCTCATTACTTACAGTCCATGTAAAGATTGAAGTACCTGGCTCTAAACCTGTTACCTCAGTATCATTTTGCAAAGAATTTACTATAACATGAGGACCTGGTGTACGTTTTGTCCAAGTTCCAACATCTCCAAAGTCTAATACATTACCAGGAAGTGTAGTATAATTAACACATAATGGACTTTCAGGTTCTCCAATAGAAATTGTAGGTCTATTATTAGTAATAATCACAGTATCAGTATTTTCACAACCTCTCAAATATGTATGCCAGATGTATTGATTTTCTCCATTTGGAACTTCAACATCAGTGTTGTAATATGTATCATCTACAAATATTCCATTTCCAATATGAATTGTCCATTCTCCTGTTCCACCATAATCAGCAGGATTGTTTGCAGACAATGTGTGTGTGTTTTGACAAATAGGCATAGATAAACCAGCTTCTACAAGTGGTTCTAAATAAGAAATGTTAACAGTTATATTATCACTACATTCATCATTTTCAACATACCAAGTAAAAGAATTTGCACCTTCTGTTAGATGTTCAACATTTGCATTGTATTTACTATTATTAGGTGCATATGTTACTGCAGAATTTGCACTTATCCATAGCCCAAAACCATTATAGTCAGTATTAGGTGGATCGGCATTTAAGGTAGCAGATGAGTCACAAAATTCTTCATCGTGAGCTACTGCTGTTACACCTTGGTTGTCAATAATTACAAATTTTTCGTCAGTACAGTCATTTTCAATAACTGTCCATTTTAATACAGTTGAAGCACCTTCAACTAATGATATTTCAGTAAGTGGGTCTGCTGTATTAGTTATTACTGGTGTACCACTCAATACTTCCCATTTCTCAAAAGTTGCATTTGGTCTAGTGGTTGCTTCAAGTTTTGTAGTATCATCACAAATAATTTGGTTGTCTCCTGCTGTTATAATAAATGAATTGCTAATAACTGTTATACTTGCATCTTCTGTACATGTTTGATATGCAGTAGAATTTGTAACAGTCCATTGGAATACATTTGCACCATATTCTAAGTTGGTTACCAACGTATTACATTCCGATGCATCTACTACTATTACTCCATCGGTATCTGCACCTACATATTGCCATTGACCACTCTCAGTACTAAGTGTTGGGCAAGTTGCACTTAATGATATTTGAGTTTCGCATGTTGGCGACACGCTTGCTATTACTGCTGGTGATGCAGAGTTGTTCATTACTCTTACTGTATCAGTATCTTGACAATTAGCATTTTGAACAAACCAAACAAATTTATTTTCATTACTACCAAGATTATAAACCATAGTTGAAGCTAAGTCTGTTCTATCAATAACACCTGGTTGTCCGTCTGCTTTTTCCCACCAATAAATAGCAGGTGGAGTTGGTTCAGATGCACCTAATTGAACAGAATCAATACATAAGTAATCTATCATATTTGCTCCAGCATTTGATGTTATAGCATCATTAATTACATTAAATGAGGCTGATAAATTACAATCTTCATGTGTAACAGTCCAAATAAAATCTGTTTCACCAGCACCTAATTCAGTAACAAAAGTATTATAATTAGTATTATTATCAATATTACCACCAGAACCAGTATATGACCAACGTCCTGTTGTATTTGTTACAGCAGTATTAGGATCAACAGCTTGTAAATCAACTTTATTTTCACATACTATTATATCAGAGCTAATTAAAATAGGAACAGATGGAAGGTTATTAACAATATTTACATCGTCATAAAACGTACAACTACTTGAAGTAAGTGTCCATCTAAATATATTATCACCTTGTTGTAAATCAGTAATACCTGTGTTATTGGCAGTTGATACTGTAATCTTAGCCGAAGTGCTTTGTTGTGACCATTCACCTGTTGTGCCTGCTATTTCACCAGCGAGTAAATTTGTTGATTCTGAGCAAATTGTGTCGTTTATACCTGCAAATACATCAAAACTTGCATTTTCAACAACTACATCATCGTAATCGCTACAAGCATCAGAACCAACATTTGCATAAACATTCCATCTAAAAGTATTTGTAGTTCTGCTTAAGTTTGTTAAACCAGATTTTGGGTCTAGAGTAGAAGTAATGTCTCCACCACCAGTTAATCTTTCCCAACTACCAGTTGCAGTTGCATATTGTGAACTTGGATCATCTGCATCAAGAGTTGCAAAGTTTTCGCATAAACCTAATTGATCTTCTCCGGCATTTGCAAAGATTTGATTATTAGTTATTATAACTGTTGCAGTTTCTTCACAATCATTTTGATTAACAGTCCATTGTAAAACATTGTCACCTTTGTTCAGGTTGTGTACCCAAGTTTTTGCATAATCAGAGTTTTCAAAATCTCCTGCACCAGCAAGAACACTCCAATATCCTGTTCCAATATCATCTGCTTTTAGTTTATAGCTTGCATCACAAGTAGTGTCATTTGTGCCAGCACTTAAAGCAAAGTCATTATTGATTAC
>JAOZTW010000121.1 GCA_029938985.1 Bacteroidales bacterium
GCCCTTACAGGCAAGGCTATTGATTTCGCACCTTTGGTGCTTGCTTTTTTCTTGCATTGATACCTTGCCCTTACAGGCAAGGCTATTGATTTCGCACCTTTGGTGCTTGCTTTTTTCTTGCATTGATACCTTGCCCTTACTGGCAAGGCTATTGATTTCGCACCTTTGGTGCTTGCTTTGACTTCGTAAAATAGAACTAATCTAAAAAGTCGGGAAAACTTTTTTGCAATATTTATCTATTTGATTTTCATGGCAATAAGCAATTTTATTGATTTTTATTAATCAGTTTTTAATATTTAGACAAGCAGTTTTTCCAACTATTCTGTATATTACTGAAATAAATACAAATACGTTGTTTTTTTATGTCAATTTTATATGCAAAATATGTTGTAAAGACAAGGCATGCCTTGTCTCTACGGCAAATTGAACAGCAAATTGTATGTTTTTAATATTACTGAAAAGTTTTCCCGACTTTTCAGAACTAATATTACAGAAATAATACTCTTAGAAAACTCATTTTCAGAATTAAAAACTTCAATTCCAGAACTCACAAAAACAAAGGATTTATAGAATACAAACACAATCACACAGAAATAAATTTTTTTCAAACACCTAATAATAAAAGACATCAAAATTGTTTATTTACAAATAGTTTTTAGGAAAATTCTAAAACTGACTAATTTTGTAAGTTCTGATTGTGAGTTCTGAATCTACGGTGTTAAGATTTTAGTACCTAAAGTAATGTTTTTTGTGTGCATTAGATAATTAAGTCTTAATACCCTACTTGGTTTTCATTAAAAACTAATATATCAATGTTTTAATGTTATGGAGAAAAATAGCTGTTTTTAAAAGTTCAAACGAGTACAACGAAAGTGTTGCTAATTGGGAGGCTACTCAAATCTACTATTTATTCTTATTTTTGGGAAAAACTGGTCTATATTCTTAAACGAACAAGAAATTGCCAACAATGGACGCATAATTTGCAACTTGTGACTACCAACAGTGGAGGGGGTTTCAATATTGCAAACAATCTACAATTAGATAATATTAAATATAGTGTCAATAAATGTTAGTATAACCGCTATTACAAAAAATAGAATAAGAATTAGTTTGAATGTTTTTTTACTTATAAGGAAAAATTGTTCATTGTTGTTATCCATAGTATTTTTGGCAACTTGTTTAAATTTGAAAAATTAGTGCTACTAATTACATTGAAAGCTATATATATGATAAAAAAAGGGAGTAGCAATAACTTTAGAAATTCTAAAAAACTATCCACCACTCCCTAAAATCAAATTATTATGAAAAATTATTTATTTCTTAATTATCTTCTTAGTTATTTCGTTTGTATCAGTAATTACTTTTACAAAATAAATACCTGAAGGTAATTTGCTAATGTCCATTTTTTCACTACTGTTAATAGCTTCGTTTCTTAACTCGTTTCCAAGTATATCCATTATTATACACTTAGCTTTGCTATTGTCCGAAATTTCAATAAACAACTCATTGCTTACAGGATTTGGATAAATTGATATTTCATTGTTTTCTAATTTATTATCAATATCTCCAACTTCATGGTCTAAAATAATAGTTAAGCCAAAAGCTCCTTCAGTGGCATTGGTTAAATCCATACCGTCTGTTGCAGCTACTCCCCATGATCCTGTGTGAGTTCCTGTAGTAACAAGTGCATCTACAATTTCTTGATAAGTAAGCACAACAGAAGTTTCCGTAGTTTTTTGAAGTACAATATCTTCAAGTCCATCAATAAATGCTGGCATATAAGTAACATCGTCTCCTTCAATATCATCTGAAGCATCCCATGTAAGCTCTAATTCTCCTGTTGCAATGTTTTCAGCAGTAATAGTAATAGTTATTGCATCAGCAGGTGCAGTCATGCTAAAAGCATCAGGTGCATCGTTTACTGGGTTTACAGTTACATTAAAAGTTTGAGAATCTGAGCCATGGTCATTTATTGCAGTTACAGTAACTTCTGCATCTCCGTTCATGTTTGGTTCAAAAATAAGAGCTAAAGTATTATCAAGTTCACTAACAGTAACAAGACTTTCATTATCTGATGCTACATCAAAAGTAATTCCATAAGCCTCATAATCAAAGAAATGATCATATAATACAAACAAAAGACCATTGTTATCTTCGTTTACATTAACACCATTCATTGGGTTGTCTGCTTCTGGAGCCATTTTAGTTGCATTTGGAGTTGTTGTTGCTGCTACTCCAACACCATCAAGTTCTAATGCTCTTAATGCTACTTTTGGTGCAAAAGGTATTCCGTTAGTTACTTTACCTCTTGTTAGTAAACCTGACATTGTTATTGCCGTTCCTGAAGGAGTTTCTTGTGAAAGTGTAACAATTTTTCCGTTTGCAGTAAGCGAAGCTTCTACATCCCAAGTTCTTGCTTCGTCGTCTCCAAGAAACTCAGAAACACTGTTGTCTTGTTCGGCTTTGGTAATCATATTTATTGACATAATTTTAACCTCATCAATTGCACCACCACCAGAATTTAATTTATCGTTACGCTTTTTGTACATAACAGTTAAAACTGCATTGTCAACATCTATGTTAACTTGTGGCTCTCTGTAAGAATAACCTTCCTCGTCAAAATATACATCTTGGAAAGCTTTGCTATTATTTCTTCTTGCTTCTCTAATTGTAGCAGCTCTTTCTAAATAAGCTTCATCAAATTTTATAATGAATGGATTGTTTTCATCGTATTCAAATTTTGAAATATCCAATTTATAATCATCAGATTTTAATGTTACAACATCATACAAAATTCTAAAATTATTTGATTTCTCATCACCATCAATAACAGTTTGAGTAAGTGCTATACCAGTATAAATTGTTGAGCCAGTAAAAATATCCACTTCGTCAATATTATCGTAACGTGAAGTGCTGTTGCCAGATGCATTGAAATAGTCTGTAGTATTTTCCCAGACACTATTATAAAATAATGAATATTGTGCATGATTATTAAAAGTCTCAATATTAGCATCTGCATCATGTAACCAAGTAAGAGATACTTCAAAAGCAGTATAATAACCAATCACAAGATTTGAATTAACACCAGTAGTATTAGGAACTTGTTTTAACGCTTGTGATGTATTTAAAGAACCGTCAACATCTGCGGAAAGTTCTTTAGACCATATTTCAGTTTCAGTCTCTGAAATTTGTTTAACAAATGCGACAATAGCAAGTGTCTTATCGTTATCATACTCTTCCCCATCTACTGCTACAACCGACTCACCAACTACAATACCATCAGTCATCATGACTGGAGTACTGAAAGTACCATCTGCTTGGTTGTAATATGAAACATATAGATTTTGATCTTGCATTATTTCTTTTAAATTACGGTTACCCGTTTTTGAAGAAGTATTTTGCGACCATGTAACAATAGCAGAACCATTAGATAAACTTGCTACCTGTGGATTACTTATAGAAAGATTGTTTGCAGTAATTGTTACAGGATCTCCAAATTCGTTTGTATCATCATCATAAGCAGCAAACATAAGAGTTCCATCACCAGGATTGTTTTCATCAAACTCAACCCATACTGTTGCAGTCTGTCCGTTTTCAGAATTAATATATGGTTGCACATATTCCGAAACATTGTTTTTATTGTTTCTTTCTTTGCTTACAGCAAATTTGTTGTCAAATTCTTGAACAAGCATACTGTTTTCTTTAGCAGTTCCTTCCGATTCGTCGTTAAAAGTCCAAGGACCAAAAGAAAGTGGTGAACCAGCAAGTTGAACAGTTTTTACGTCAACCGAACCTTCGATTAATGAAGCTGCGAAATAGATGTTTGTTACTTGTGCGTCGTCTTGTTCAAAACCAATAATATATCCTTGATTAACATCAAGTAAAGTTTGTCCAGTAGCAATACCACCGTCTAATTTTACTTCTGGTGCACTTAGCATTGTGGTAAAACCTTCAAGAGTACAACCTGATATAAAATCAAATTCATCGGCAGTACCATCGCTCATAAACCAATCACCAGCAAGAGTATCAGTAGATAAAGATGCTATAATCTCAGTGTTTAATAGAGTTTCAATAGTAGAAGTACTTGGTCTAACTACTACATCATCGTTGGCATAATTTACAGTAAGTTTGTTCGATATTCCTGGGAATAAAGTTGAACCTTCCATTTTAGCAATTAAATTGAAGCCCATGTCAAAATCAATTTGTCCGTTCATGTGAATGTCGGTTGAACCAATTTCCGAACCGTAAGTATAATCTGTATTAACCATCATGTTGCTTACCTGTGTTCTACCTGTCATTAGATTATAAATAATTTCAAAACTAATATCACCGTTGTCAAGATTAAGAACAGTACCATCCATATTGCTTATTGCTCCAACAGTTGCAGAATTACTTTGTGCAAATGGGAAAACAGCGTCAATAACTATTGAGCTACCTGCATGTCCGCTTACATTCATAGAAGCACCTGTAAGCTGCATCCATTCTGGTTTTTCTATTACACTAAGATTTTGTTCTATTGGTGTTCCAATTGCTGTACCGTCTCCGTCTTCAAAATCTACAGTAACTTTAGAACCAGTATTAACACCGTCCATAGAGAGTAGTGCAGCCCATACATCGTCTGTTCCATCCGAAGTTCCTGTTGCAAGTGTAGCACCAGAACCATCTTCTAAAGTGAAGTTTGCTTGTGCTGTTCCGTCAGGAATTGCCATTGCTCTAAAATAGTTTTGTGCTCCTGTAGTACCTTCTACAAAATTATCAAAACCAAGTGAAGCGAAAATATCAACATTTTTAACTTCGTTGGTTACTGCTTCTACATATATGTTGTCAACTCCTAAATACCATTTATCATCAGAAATACCTGTTACTATAAAAGCAACTTCTCCACTCAAATCATTATATGTTTTTTCATAAGTCTCCCAAGAGTTTGGAATATCTTCGTATGTCTCTGTATGAAGATCCTCATTTTGATAAACAATAATCTTAAAAGTCTCAAATTTCAAAGTACTCGTTGATCTAGCTTTAACTGAAAAATTTACTGTTGCACCTTCTGGAACATTAACATATTGATAAAGTGCGTCATTTTGAACTTGCTCATGACTTTTTAAAAACATTGCATTTTTGAAATTAATCCATTCATTGTCACCATCCAAATCTAATGTAGACCAATCAGAAAAACCATTACCAAATTTTTCATCAATAAGTACAGTTGTAACTGGTGTGTTTGTAGGTGGTGCTGGTGGTGTTACTACTACTGGTTCTGAAACTTCTCCGCTTGTAGCGTAAAGGTTTACACAAATGTCGGCATCATACCTTATATCCCAAGATATTCCATCATGTGATTCATACGAATTTCCAGTTGGATTTAGTGTTTCTAGAGGCATCCAACCTGATGCTCCTGAATATTTTACTTTAATCCATACTTCATGGTTGCTGTTTTCTGCTGGTATTACATTATCTAAATTTATTGTGTAATAACCAGGAAATTCGTAAGTAGTTTCAGGTACTGTAGCTAAAAGAGTAGAAAGAGAAGACTCTGCATATAACTCTACTGTTACATCTTGACCTGCGTCCAAAGTCCAAAAACCTACAGAAGTAACTTTATCACCAGCTGCAACAAGGTATACTGTTTTACCATATGTTGTTTCCCCCCAGCTAGTTGAAATTTCATGTCCATTTTTAGAATATGAATGAACTGTTAAGTTTGGGTCTGCTGGCACAATATCCATGTATTGTTTTGCATCTTTCCAGTTTGCATCATCATAACCAATATAAAAATATCCACCATCGTTTTGTGATGGCCCCCAACTGTTTTTCACAATCCACGCTCCATTTCCACATTGGGTAGAATAATTATCATCCCAACCTACAAGGCCAACTGCATGATCTGTTTTTCCTCCTTGATAATCGCATACTGAATTTCCTTGAAAACCATGTCCATAACAAGATATTTGCATTGGTCCATCGTCTTGCAATTTAGCTTTAATAACTTCTTTATTTCTAGGAAGTATTACTAATCCTCTTACCTGCCAATCGGCTACACCGCTGTTTTGAAAACCACGACAGCTATAATCACGAGTATTACTATAATTTTGATTTGTTCCTATCCAACTATATGGTGCATCAGATTCTGATCCAAGTCCGTTTTTATTATTTTGAATAAAAAAAGACACTGTTCTTTCTGCATTACCACCATTTGGGTCTCCACTTCCAATTCCTTGTATTGTTTGAATATCGCAAGTTGACATTTGAAGTTCTGACAAATCATATTCACCATACCCCATTAGTTTTAATTGTGCTTCAATAGTTCCACAAGCTGCAAATGCCCAACATGTTCCAAATTGTCCTTGGTCTTTTGGAGGTGTTATTACTCCTGCTTGTCCTGTTCCTTCTCCTGTTCTCCAATCAAGTTTTGCTGGAAAAGTTCTCGTTGTTTTTTCGTAGTTTTTCAAATACGATGTAAAATCTGGTAAATACTTAGGTGGCATATAGCCTGTATAATGTCCATCTTCTGTTTTAAATACATCTTCGCCGTTTGCTTTTCGCTCCTGAAATTTTATATAGTCAGGATTAATCTCTCTTACATCTTCGATGTTTACACGTTGCTGTGCAACAGCAAATGTAGTAAGAAATACCAAAAAAATTAAAGATAATTTTTTCATTTTTTTAAATTTAAAATTAATATTTATTAAAAGTTAGTTAGTTAATTTATTAGTTTATCAAAACAAATTTCTTGGAAAGATAAACTCCGTTGTAGTTAATATGCAATAAATAAGTTCCAGATACAGCATTGTTTAATGCTATTTCGTTGTAGTTCTCAGTAATTTTTTGAGATAGGATTTTTCGTCCGAGCATAGAATAAATAGTAATTTCAGTATTTAATAATTCTCTATCAGATTCAATAATTAAATTATTATTGCTTACTGCAATAGTAAAATTATCATTAATATCCATTATAGATACTTGTGTTTGTTCTCCTCCAGTAAATGTTCCAAACTCAGTTACAGTTCCTGTAATAGTGTTTGCAGTGGTTTGGTCTAATAGGTCAGTGCTTGTGTTGTTATAATGCAATCCATAAATATTTGCTTCGTTTCCTACAATATCGTTTGAGTTGTAATTAAATTCAACATCACATTCCATATCTGTAATACCAGACTGATTAATTGTCCAATATACATTAAGATAATCGGTTGTACTGTTGTTGTCAGCAAATTTTTGATTGTTTGCATTTATTGAAAATTCGGCATCATTAAATGTTCCTTGTGTAATATCTATTGTTGTTGGTGCATAACTGCCATCTCCTATTGGGAGTTCGTAAGCTCCAGTTTCACTTATTTCTTTAACAATACTTCCGTCCTCGTTTGTGCTTATCATATTGTTGTCGTCAAAACTACCAGTTATTGTAGCAGTTTCGGTAAGTCTTAGTTCGTTTACAGCTACTTGTAAAACAGCACCGTTTAATTGCAAATCTCCACTAATTAATATATCGTTTTGCAGTTCTGTGTTTGCTTGTAAATCTATATCGTATAAATTTGTAGCCGATGTTCCACCAATTACTTGAGAACCATTTCCATCAAATATTAAGTTAGCTTGTGTACCAAACTCACTAAAAATTTCTTCTGTGCTACTGTTGTTTATCAAGTCTCCTTCTGTTTTTATTGTGCCATTAAGTTCTATACCATTGGTAGTGTTGTGAACATAAGACGCTCCTTCTCCGTTAATGTCTAATATAGCTCCTTCGCTTATTTTTATATAAACACCATTATTAATAAGCCCTTTGTTTTGAGCTATGGTAGTATTTATTGAAAATATAAATATTGCTATATATATAAGGCGTATGAATTTCATATTTTGTAAGATAAAAAAATGAATAATAAAATTATGTTTTGTTGTTTGTGAAAATGAAATAATAAGCAACTTTAAGACCCACCTTTTTTGTTTTTTAACAATTTAATAATCTGCAAATAGCGAGCTATTTAATGAGTTTTTTAAATTATAAAAAGTAGATTAGTGTTAGTTATTATTTCTTTTTCATTATCTATATTAATGTTTTAAGCAATGTTTCACAAATATAAAATATAAAATTGGTTTAAAAATATGGCATTTTTCATAAATGCAAATTACTGCCTTATTTTGATTATTTTAAAACCCTCATTTACAATAAGTAAACTGCAGTATTTAAAAAATAAAAATACCTTGTACTTTACAATTATGAAAAACGCCAAAAATATCAAGTTTTTATGCTCCAATTTTAAGGAGCTACTACTGCTATTGTTTGCCATGCACCTCCGTTGTAGTATTTTAATACATGATCTACACCGTCGTAATATATATCTCCTTCTTCTGGGTTGGAAGGAGCTACAGTACGAGGTGGTAATTGCATAACATCGTTAATAGTTACTTTACCCTCTGTTCCATTATATTTTGTGTTTAATTCTAAATGATTGTTATCAAACTCACCTCTTATAAAGTATCGTTCGGCATTACTACCATCCAAGTTACCAATATAAAGCAAGTCAGAACCAGTTTCTGCAAGTTGCATTGCTCCATATCCTATAATAATATTTCTTTCACCATCAACATTACTAAAATTTGCGTTCACTCCCAAACAAACATTTTTAGAACCTGTTTTATTATTGTATCCAGAAGCTTTACCTAAAAACGTATTTAATTCTCCTTCTGTATTATTATGTCCTGTACTTTTACCTATAAATGTATTATTACTACCAGTATTACCATCGGTTGATCCAGATCCTACTCCAATAAGAACATTGTTATCTCCTTCTCCGTAAACTCCAGATGCTGCTCCAAGAAACACATTAGAGTTACCTGTGGTTGCTGACACTCCAGCTTGTGTTCCTACATAAGTATTAAGATTACCTTCAACATTTGAAAGCCCAGAATTACTTCCAATACATGTATTGTTACTTCCAGTTGTATTATTAAACCCAGCCTTCTGTCCTAAATATGTATTATATTCTCCTGTTGTATTTTCATTTCCAGAATAAGTGCCAAAAAATGAATTATTACTTCCAATATTACCCTCAGCACCACCAGAATATTCACCAATATAAACATTAAAATCACCTTCACCATAAAAACCTGCTGCTGTTCCCACAAAAACATTTCTGTTACCTGTTGTTGCATATCTTCCAGCTTGTGTTCCTACATAAGTATTTTGAGTACCATCAACATTTGAATTAGCAGTTAAACTTCCAATATATGTATTAAAGTTTGCATCTACAGAAGATCGACCTGCTTCGTTTCCTATAATGACATTTTGATAACCAGTTCCAACATTTTGTCCTGTTTGCACACCTAACATTACATTTCTAGAACCAGTTGTAAGATTTTCACCAGACAAATTACCAATTGATAGATTACTTGCTCCTGTTGTGTTTAGGTTTCCTGATTTAAATCCCATAAATACATTTTGAGTTCCAGTAGTTATAGATTCTCCACTTTTTTTACCAATAAAAAAGTTTTCTTCTTCTATATACATCATATTGCTACCCATACCTTTTGCTGCTCCTGTATTGCCTACAGCAAATCCGCCTCTTGCTCCTTTTTCTTGATCGTCAAGATAAACTCTTGCACTGTCTCTTGTTAGGCGTAACATCTCTCGTGCTGTACCGTCTGCACTTGTATTAGCCACAGTAAAACCAGAGTTGCTTTCCGATTCATTGTCAAGGTAAACTCTTGCACTGTCTCTTGTTAGGCGTAACATTTCTCTTGCTGTACCGTCTGCATTTGTATTAGCCACAGTAAAACCAGAGTTGTTTTTCGATTCGTTGTCAAGGTAAACTCTTGCACTGTCTCTTGTTATACGTAACATTTCTCTTGCTGTACCATCAGAGTTTGTGTTTGCCACAGTAAAACCAGAGTTGTTTTCCGATTCGTTGTCAAGGTAAACTCTTGCACTGTCTCTTGTTATACGTAACATTTCACGTGCCGATGACTCACCTTGTCCACTAACAACAAAGCCAGAGTTTTGTCCAGCACCGTCTCCTTCATTTACATACATTCTTACACCTTCAGGAAAAACAGCAAATACAAGGTCTCCTGCTTCGTTTCTAACTTCAAAAAGTGCATCAGGCGTACTTGTACCTATCCCTACCTTATCTGTGGTTTGTGAAAGATAAACAGAGTTTGTTGAACCATTGCGTATCCAAGCATCAGAACCTCCTGTCGCAAGGTCTGCCCAATTACTACCATTGTAAAAGAAAAAACTACCAAAGTCAGTATCAAATACTAACAAACCTTCTGCTGGATTTACTATTACACCTCTTTGTACTGTTGTCATACGTGGTATTAACATACCCTTGCTTGTTGAATAAACATCAAGAACAGCACTTTCGTCTGCGTTGTGTGCATCGTTGTCT
>JAOZTW010000726.1 GCA_029938985.1 Bacteroidales bacterium
AACTTTAATTCTAATATTTCAAAAAAGCCTTGAACTTGACACTCGTGAAAAACGACAAATTTTTATTAAGAAACGGCATATTTCAAATAAATGAAAAATAGTTGACACTTTTTAACTCCTTACGTGGCAACTGATAGAAAATGTAAACCATAAATGAGACATGCCTAATAATCATAATAGTAAAACAGAATCTTCTTTATTTTCTCGTCCGAGATTTCTCATCTTGCACACGAGATGGTCCTTCTATTTTATGAGATTTATGAATAAAACGACGATAATATGTTAGTATTAAATATGTTATTGGAAGTGCAATTAACAAGCCAAGTGCTCCAAGTACTTTTCCCCAAATAGATAACGAAAGTAGTATAACAGCAGGATTAAGACCAATTGCTTCACCCATTATACGTGGAACAAGAACTGCGTCTTGAATTATTTGAACTACAAGAAACACAAGGAGAACAAGACCAAGTATTACCCATAAATTTGAACCTGTTTCTAATGATTTCATCAATGCAAAAAATATAGCTGGTATTATTGCAATATTTTGCATATATGGTATCATGTTTAACATACCTATAAAAATCCCCAAAACAATACCCATTGGTAAACCTATTATTGTAAAACCAATTGAAAAAAGAACTCCTACAATTGTTGCAATCAACATTTGGGCTCTAAAATACTTATTCATAGCTGTTTCAAAATCGTATAAAACACCAAGAACAGCATTTTTGTATTTAGGAGGAATTAGAGTTTTCCACTCATCAACTACATTGTTGTAGTCTATCAAAAGAAACACTAAGTATAGTATAACAATTGCTAAACTTAAAATTCCTAATATAACATTTATAGTTTCCGAAAAAATACTTCCAATTGTTGGAACTACCTTTTTTACCAAAAAGTCAGTTATACCCCCAATTTCTTTTAATTCAAAAAGTGTTTGAAAATCTTTGCTAATTAGTATGTCTTCCACAATATTAGCTATGTTTTCGGGTAAGCGGTCTTGTATTTCACTTTGTAAATCTGTTTCCGAAACTAAATTCTGAATAAGTTGTCCCATGTGTGTTACCTCGTTGGTTATAACAGGAACAAGAATTATAAAAGCTCCTGTTATAGAGCCAAATAAAACGACAAGACTAATTAACACTGCAATAATTCTCTTTTTCACTAATCGTTGAAGCAAATTAACAAATGGGTTCATTAAGTAAGCCATAATCAGGGCAATTACAAACGGAATCAATACAGCACTTAGATAGTCTAAAATAAACAGTGTTGCTATTATAATTATGATAGAAATAATAATTCTAACTACTCTATCAAAAGTAAACTGTTTTTCAAAAAAATTCTTTTTTTCCATTTTATATAATATTTAAAGTGAGAAACCAAGTTTTTAATCTATTTATTGATAAGTTTCACAAATGCAAATTTTTACGTTATTTTTGAAATTATAAAATACTTAATTACAAAGGTAAACTTCAATTCTAAAATTTCAAAAAAGCTTTAAACTTTACATTTATAAAACATGTTTTTTATACTATTCTTTTTTCTGAAAAGTCGGGAAAACTTTTCAGTAATATTAAAAACATACAATTTGCTGTTCAATTTGCCGTAGAGACAAGGCATGCCTTGTCTTTACAACATATTTTGCATATAAAATTGACATAAAAAAACAACGTATTTGTATTTATTTCAGTAATATACAGAATAGTTGGAAAAACTGCTTGTCTAAATATTAAAAACTGATTAATAAAAATCAATAAAATTGCTTATTGCCATGAAAATCAAACAGATAAATATTGCAAAAAAGTTTTTCCTACTTTTCAGTTTTTTTATAAATAATAGTATTTTAAAGATGTAAACCAATTCTTAATTCCTAATTTTTAATTCTTAATTATGCCTTATTTTATTACCATAATTTATTGTAAATTTCATTTATTATTGGTAATGAGATTATTATTAAAACAATAAGTATTAAATAAGCAATAATACCAGGATATTTTTCTTTTTGTTTAAAACCTAGATCTAAAGCTGTACCAAAAGACCGTTTTACACCAAATCGTTCTTTTATAAATTTTTTCAACGAAAAGTTTTTCAATTTGATTTTTTTCTTTTTTTTGTTACTCATTAATACATTTACAGAATAAATTTCGTCTAATAATAGGTGACAAAAATAACCTGATGCAATAGAAATTGCTATTACAAATTTTTCGAGAACCTTTAAATCTGTTGACCATGCAATCACAAGTGTCGCAAAAAACGAAATTAATATTGCAGGAACGGAATGAAAAATTCCTCTATGTTTGGTGAATTTTATAAATATTTTCCGCAGATATTTATGAACAAAAATAAATGAAGCAAATGGTAGAAATAGAGTTAAATATATTGGAGACCCATTGTCGTGCAAATAGTATATTGTAAGTGTTGCGGCAAAATAGGCATACAAACCAAAAATAATTCTTACAGGTAAGCCTGAAGCACTATCCATATCTGGCAAAAATGAACCAATTGCTGTTACAAAAAAAACGATAATTGCCATATATACGTTTGTTATCCAGTCTGCCCAATAAGTAATAATAGAAATTGCAAAACCAGTTGCAGCTCCTGCTGATAAATGTGTTTTAAAATCTGCCATTTTTTAAATAGTTGAATTATTTGTTTTAATATGCCTAATTACTAAATCTTAAATCAGAATTGTTGTTTACGGCTAAATAATAGATACGACAAAAGTAATTAAATTTGATTTGAAAAAAAAATAAAAAAAATAAAAACCAAATTTTCTTTTTCTTTTTCACTTACGAACCCCAATCTACTTGTTTATTTTGCCCTTTTAAAAATATCATTAAATAGCTCGCTATTTGCAGATTTGTTAAAATAATAGAAGAACA
>JAOZTW010000122.1:0-5181 GCA_029938985.1 Bacteroidales bacterium
AAGGTTATTACACATAAAAAATATTACCCTATGTACTTAAGTCTTTATACACTACCTATATAAAGTTGAACAGGACTATTTTTAACGATTTTTTGTGTAAAAGGTGAACATAAGGAATGATACAATTATTCAAAGGTTCAATGATACAATTAAAAGACTATATACCTGATGATTAAAAAAATACAAATGTGTAAAAACTTTTGTATGTGTACTTATTAGACGCAAATACAATTATGCGTAAAGTGTTCATGCTTTACTCGAATCGTAATACTTAAACTTTAAACATGTAGCCAAAAAAAACTTCATTTATACTAAAGGGAACTCCTAAAAACTCAAAAATCAAGGCTTTCAAAATTCTTAAAGTTTAAGTTTACTTCTGTAAATGAATATTTTAATTATTTTGTATAACGTAGAGTTTTGGGTTTTTAGGAGTACCCTAAAGTGAATTAGATTTTAGGATTTTTTCAGTTGCCCCATAATGAAACATAAGAGGAATTTAGTCCTTTAATAGAAAATAAAAAAAATCTTAAAACTTTATACAAATTAAGTGATTGGTAGCCTATTCTCTGATTCGCCAAGCTAAAGTTTGGAGTTACATTTTTTATGAACAAACATTATAATAATATATAGACACATGAAAACAAAAAAAACAGTAAGTAAAGAATCTGCCGATATTTTAAAGAAGTTATATAACACAGAATTTAATTTTAAAACTGCCGACAAAAAACAAATTAGGGACGTTAATGGTTCTCTCGGTGTGTTAGCATTAGGATATCGTGGTTTAATTGCATGGAGAAAGGCAAAAAAACAGATAATTAGTAGTTAGTGATTAGTTTACAGCTTAAAATTTAAACAATTTTTATTACAAAAATAAAAGATGAAAAAAAGAAAAGTTCTTGTAATTGGTTGGGACGGAGCCGATTGGAAAATAATAAATAAATTAATAGACCAGGGGCTTATGCCCTCGATGAAACAACTTGTAGAAAACGGAGTTATGGGAAACTTGGCAACTCTTGACCCACCTTTTTCTCCTATGTTGTGGACAAGTATTGCAACAGGAGTACGCCCCGACAAGCATGGTATTCTCGGATTTTCCGAACCTACACCCAATAGAATAGGTGTTCAACCTGTATCCTCAACATCACGTAAAGTGAAAGCTATTTGGAATATTCTTACACAAAAAGGATACAAAACACACTCCGTAGGTTGGTGGCCCTCACACCCTGCCGAACCTATTAATGGTATTATGATTTCTAATCATTACCAAAAGATGAGTGATAAAAAAATAACTCCTCTACAAAATGGAGTAGTGCATCCACCAGAATTATCGCATCTGTTTGCACATTTTAGAATACACGCTTCAGAGCTAACATACGAACATTTATTGCCTTTTGTGCCAAACGCAAAAGAAATAGACCAAGACAAAGATAAACGTTTATATCAAGTAGCGAAAAATATTGCAGAATGTTCGTCTATACATGCAGCTACTACTTGGATAGCCGAAAATCAAGAATGGGATTTCCTTGCAATGTATTTAGATACGATAGACCATTTTTGTCATGGTTTTATGAATTATCACCCACCAAAAATGTCAAATATTTCGGATAAAGATTTTGAAATTTATAAAGATGTAATAGCATCGGCATACAGATATCACGACATGATGCTGGGACGACTTATGGAAATTGCTGGAGATGATACTACGATAATGCTCATTTCAGACCATGGATTTCATTCAGACCACCTTAGACCAAAATTATTACCCGACGAACCCGCAGGACCTGCATATCAACATAGAGATTATGGGGTTTTTTGTATGAGCGGTCCTGGTATAAAAAAAGACGAAATAATATATGGTGCTTCATTGCTTGATATTACACCTACTTTATTGCATCTGTTTGATTTGCCAATAGGGGAAGACATGGACGGAATGCCTCTTATTCAGGCATGGGAAAAAATGGAAAAAGTAAAAACAATACCATCATGGGAAACAGTAGAAGGCGAAGCAGGAATGCTACCAAAAGAAACTCAAGAAAATCCATATGAAGCACAAGAGAGTTTAAAACAACTTGTTGAACTTGGCTATATTGAAGAGCCAGACGAAAACATGAAAGTTAATGTGGAACGAACTATAAAAGAGGCAGATTATAATCTTGCCAGAGTTTATATTGGTTCACGACAATATGATAAAGCCTTGCCTATTTTGCAAAAATTATTTGAAGAAAAGCCAGAACAAGGACGATTCGCTTTCCGATTATATAGGTGTTACAAAAATTTAAATGATATAGAAAATTGCCAAAAAGTTATTCTTAAATTTGAAAAAGCAGCAAAAGCAACTATAATATCAAACGAAGAATTAGAAAAAATAAAAAAAACAAAAATAAAAGAAGATTTAACGGACAAAGAAAAAGAAAAAGTTAATAGAGAGAAAAATAAAAAGTTAATGACCAATCCAAGAGTATATAAAGATTTATTACAATTGGATATGATTAAGGCTGAATTATTAGTTTCGAATAGTGAATATAAGAACGCACTTGTGCTTTATGAAAATATTAGTAAAATTGCTTTGCCAAGTGCTAGTATTTTTTTGCAAATAGCGAATGCCTATATTAAACTGAAAAAATGGAAACTATCGTTTAATAATTTTAACAAAGTATTAGAAATAGACCCCGACAATAATCTTGCTTATCAAGGGCTGTCTGTTGTAAATATAAAAATGGGAAACTACGAAGAAGCAATTGAAGCGGCTTTGGAATCCATAACTATTCTTTATAACAATCCTTTTGCTCATTATTATTTGGGCGAAGCATTATTTAAAATTAAAGACTACCAAAATGCAGAAAACGCTTTAAGAGTTTGTTTAACAATTGCTCCAAACTTTGGTAAAGCACGAAATATACTAATTGATATTTACGAAAATCATTTAATTAATAAGCAAGAAGCACAAAAGCACAAAGATTTTTTTGAAAATAAAACCGAAATTATTGAAAACGAAGACCACAATAAAGATATAATTGATTTAAGACCTGATTTGAATATAAAAACTACGCCTTTAAAAAACAAACGAATAGCAAAAGAGCCTATTTATGTTGTCTCTGGTTTGCCTCGCTCTGGTACTTCGCTAATGATGCAAATGCTCGAAAAAATAGACTTAGAAATTTTTAGCGACAATAAAAGAAGTGCCGACACAAACAACCCAAAAGGATACTACGAACACGAAGCCGTAAAAAGTTTAATAAGAGACAAAACATGGCTTGCTAAAACACCCGGAAAGGTTGTTAAAATAATTTCGCATTTACTACTACATTTGCCTGGGCAGTATAATTATAAAATAATTTTTATGAACAGAAATATTGATGAGGTGGTTAATTCGCAACACAAAATGCTTGTAGAACAAGGCAAGGCGAAAGCAAATACATATCCTACAAATTTACAAATAGGGTTTAAGAAAAATCTGGAAAACGTAAAAATATGGGCAGAAAAAAATTATAATGTAGATATATTATATATTAACCACAAAGATGTTATTATAGAGCCGAAAATACAGGCAGATAAAATATTGAAGTTTTTAAATAAAAAAGCAGATACTGAAAAAATGGCAAATGTTATTGATAAAAAACTTTATAGAACAAAAATAAATTAAATAATAACAAATAAATTATTAACTTTTTAAATTAAAATAAATTAATTATTAACAAATAAATTAAATTAAATTATGAAAAAAAATCTTAGTAAAAAACTAAAAAATTATAGTATGTTGGCGAGTGCCACACTCGTACTTGGTGCATCTGCAAATGCACAAGTTGTTTATACAAACCCAGTTGACGAAACTATTAACGATAATGGTACTATTAACGTGGACTTTAACGGTGATGGTACAGATGACCTAACATTTAATATTTCTACAAATAAGATGAATAATACTTCTGTTGTTGGTACTACTAATGGTATTGATGTTCTCAAATATTCGCAGAAGTCTACTACAAGTATGGAGGTTGCAGAAGCCTCAGTGAGAGCTATAAACAATTATGTATTAGCTTTTGAAAGTGGTACTATATCTTCTGGACAAGCTTTCAATAGTAGTGTTAAAATGTTGAATAAAACACATTATTACAATCTCTATTATACAAGTAAGTCTGGATCATTTGTTTCCTCCTCTGTAAATGGTAGTTCAGTGAACGGAAATTGGGATAACAAGACAAACAAGTTTGTTGGTGTAAAATTTGAAATTGAAAATGCAACACATTATGGTTGGGTTCGCTTATCAACCAATTATGGCTCAATAACAGTACACGACTTTGCTTATAATACAGTTGCAGATGCAGGAATTACATTACCTACACTTACAGACGCAGTTACTGGACTAAGTATTTCTGATGTTGCAGATAACAACAACGGTCATGATTTTCAAGTTAATTTCGATAAAATATACAACGAGAATAGTATAACAGAATATCGAGCTTATGTAGTAAAATCTGATAATGCTGCAGCTTTCAATATAGAAACAGCAGAAACTATGCTCGCTAATTATTACGAAATAGAAAAAGATGGTAGTGATTATGAGTTTGTATTAGGTGATGCCGCCACCGATATAGATGGTGATGATATTGAAATAGGTGTTAGTTATAATGTTTTTATACTCTCGTATGGAGTAGAAAATCATCTTAATAATATGACAACTATGTCAAATTCACTAACATTAACTACGCCAGTTGATGTTGTAGGCAACCTTGCAGTTTCAGATGTAGCCGACGACAACAACGGGCTTGATTTACAAGTAAATTTTGACAAAGTAGCCGATGAATCAGGTGTTGACGAATATCGTGTTTTTGTTCTCAAAACAGCGAGTGCAGACGCTTTTACTTTGGAAATAGCAGAAGGAATGACAGAAAATTATTCTTTCGTAACACCAATAGGCGAAAATATTGAAGCAGTATTAGAAGCTGAGGCAACCGACACTGATGGCGATATTATTGCTAACGATGTGGCTTACAAGATTTTTATTCTTACTGTTGCCGATGGCGAAAATGCTAATATAAATGCGATGACAGATGCGTCGGAAGAGATAACATTGACTACAACAGTTGATGTTGTAGGCAACCTTGCAGTTTCAGATGTAGCCGACAACAACAACGGGCTTGATTTACAAGTAAATTTTGACAAAGTAGCCGATGAATCAGG
>JAOZTW010000122.1:5281-10331 GCA_029938985.1 Bacteroidales bacterium
GCGAAAATGCTAATATAAATGCGATGACAGATGCGTCGGAAGAGATAACATTGACCAACGAAATAATTCCACCTGTTTGTACTGATATAAGTATTACAAATATTGCACAAACAACTGCCGATGTTCTTGTAACTCCTACAACAGACGGAACTTTATATTACTCTGTTTTATTGGAATCAGAAACTGCACCAACAGCTGCAGAATTAGTAACAGACGGTAATAGTGAGAATGTTACAGCAGACTTACCAGCAACTATTAGTATTACTGGACTTGAAGAAAACACAAGCTATACCGCATATTTAGTATTAGATGATGGTGTTTCTGTAAAAACTTTATCAATAGTTTACGATACTGATTTTACTACTATAGAAACAGGATTTAAACAATTAAATACCAACAATATTGATATATTTCCAAATCCATCAAAAGGAGTATTTAATATTAATGTAGAAAATTCACAAGAGCTTAATGTAACAATATCAGATGTTACAGGAAAAATTGTTTTGCAAAAAATAATTAACTCTACTGATAATCAAATTAATATGAATAATCAAACTAAGGGTATTTATAATGTGCAAATTAATAATGGAAATTCTATAATTACTAAAAAAATAATTCTAAATTAGGAATTAGGAATTTTATCAGTTGCCACGAGCTAAAGCTCGTGGTCTATAAGTCAAATTTATGGACTTTATTAGGCATTTTACCCTCATTTTTAATCAAATGCCTAAGCAGACAGATGATTATGAAAGTGTAAACCATTAATGTAAGGCATATTAAAATAATTAACCATTTAAACTTGTTATTTTGAATTTTAGGCTACCCACCTAAGATTGGACAATGATGATTGTTAACGACTTTTCGTGGCAAGCGTGAACGCCTGTCTCATAGTTATTTATGCGTAAAGCGTTCACGCTTTACATCAGTGAAAAACCTTTTAATATTTCATTTTAATACGTGATTATTTTTTTGTATAAATGCAATATTTGTGAGTTCTTTAGTTACAAATAAATTATTAACATTTTAAATTTAATTATTTTATGAAAAAAAATCTAAGAAAAAAACTTCAAAATTACAGCATGTTGGCGGGTGCTACACTCGTACTTGGTTCATCTGCAAATGCACAAATAGTTTACACCGATATTGAAGATGTAACAATTAATGCAATCGGAGAATTTATAGAAGTTGATTTCAACGATGATGAAACAGTTGATATGCAAGTAAACATTATGACTTTACAGACAGATGCTGGTTATGTGTATGCTACAGCAGTACGTGCAATGGTACCACCTTTGGAAGTATATGGAGGAGTCGAAGGATTTTCCTTAGTGCTTACCAATGGCTATGCTGGTGCACTTGATAGTGGTTATGCAGTTTCGGCTACAAAAAGTTTCAAACATAATAGCTGGAAGGTTGACATGGCAGAGTGGTGGAAGACTAGTGATGGATTTGAATCTACAAATGGTAACTGGCTTAATACAGTTGATGTAAAATTTCTTGGCGTAAAATTTAAAATAGAAGATGCAGTTCACTACGGTTGGATTCGTGTTTCTACAGTTGCTAATGCCGAAGATGATTTACATGCAACAGTTCACGATTTTGCCTACGAATCAACACCAGACACACAAATACTTACTGGCGATATGGGACCACCATCATGTTCCGAGATTAGTTTAACAAGTGTTACTCAAACAACAGCCGATATTCTTGCTACTCCAAGTATAAACGGAAATTTATTCTATGTTCTTTTGTTAGAATCTGCCGATGCTCCAAACGCAGAAGAAGTTTTAGCCGGAACAGGTTCGGGTGGTGCGGAAGCAATTACTTCTGGTTCTGTTACTGGTACAGGTGGCGAGATAGCAACTATTAATCTTACTGAACTTACTGAAAACACAAGCTATACCGCATATTTAGTATTAGATGATGGTGTTACAGTAAAAACTTTATCAATAGTTTACGATACTGATTTTGCTACACTTGAAACAGGATTTGAACAATTAAATTCCAACAATATTGATATTTTTCCAAATCCATCAAAAGGAGTATTTAATATTAATGTAGAAAATTCACAAGAGCTTAATGTAACAATATCAGATGTTACAGGAAAAATTGTTTTGCAAAAAATAATTAACTCTACTGATAATCAAATTAATATGAATAATCAAACTAAGGGTATTTATAAAGTGCAAATTAATAATGGAAATTCTATAATTACTAAAAAAATAATTCTAAATTAAGAATTAAGAATTAGGAATTTTATCAGTTGCCACGAGCTAAAGCTCGTGGTCTATAAATTGTTATGAGCTTTATTTTATGTAGGTAATAATATTGAAACCTATTTTTAGCCACAAGCTAAAGCACATAGCAACAGATAAAAGAGTAAACCATAAATGAAACATGCCGCAACTAAGTACCCATACAAAATTTTTTACAAATTTGTATTTCTTTAATTAGTTGTTTTATAATCACATAATTGCACCATTGTATCATTCCTTAATAATAAACACATGAAAAAAATATTGATTACAGGAGCCGCAGGATTTATTGGCTCACACGTTTTACGTTTGTTTGTAAATAATTATGCAAACTATGATATTGTAAATTTAGATAAACTAACCTATGCCGGAAATTTAGAAAACATAAATGATTTAAAAAACATGAGTAATTATACTTTTGTTAAGGGTGATATATGTGATAAAGATTTAGTTGAAAAACTGTTTAAAAAACACCAATTTGAATCCGTGATACATCTTGCTGCCGAATCTCATGTAGATAGGTCTATTAGTAATCCAATGGAATTTATTAACACCAATATTATTGGTACAGTGGTATTGTTAAACGCCGCTAAAGCACTTTGGAACAACAACTATGCAGGCAAGTTGTTTTATCATATTTCAACTGATGAAGTATATGGTTCTCTGGGCGAAGAAGGCTTGTTTACCGAAACAACATCTTATGACCCAAAAAGTCCATACTCGGCAGCAAAAGCAAGTTCCGACCATCTGGTAAGAGCGTATCACAATACCTACAAAATGCCAATAAAAATTTCTAATTGCTCCAACAACTACGGAGGAAATCAATTTCCCGAAAAACTTATACCTTTGGCAATTAATAATATAAAAAACAATAAAAAAATTCCTATTTATGGAAAAGGAGAAAATATAAGAGATTGGTTGTATGTAAAAGACCACGCCAAAGCAATAGATGTTATTTTTCATAAAGGAAATATTGGAGAGACATATAATATAGGAGGAAAAAATGAGTGGACAAACATAGATTTAATAAAAAAACTTTGTGAAATAATGGACACAAAATTAAAAAGACCATTAAAAACATCTGAAAAATTAATCACTTTTGTTAAAGATAGAGCAGGACACGATTTGCGTTATGCCATAGATTCTTCTAAAATTGAAAAAGAACTAAACTGGTTTCCAACAGTAACTTTTGAGGAGGGATTAGAAAAAACAGTAGATTGGTATCTTGAAAACACCGATTGGTTAGAAAACGTTATTTCTGGTGAATATCAGGAGTATTATCAAAAAAATTATGAAATATAAGTCATTTTAAAACAGCAAATATTTTTATCCATTTTATTTTGCACCAGCGGAGCAAAACAACGATAGAATTAATTGATAATATGGATATTTTGCACTTCCAGAGGGGGCTATAATTTGATAATAAAAAAGACATGATTTATATTTTGCACTCCGCTGAGTTGCGTTTAATCTACTTTATATATTGCACCGCTGGTGCAAAATAAACTATTGAATTTTAAGGTGTAAACTAATTCTTAATTCTTAATTCCAAAATGCCGTTATTTCAAAAATCAGTACTAGATAAATATTTAAAAAACCTTGATAATGAGGTAGTAAAATTAGCATTTGAAACTTTTAATAAGTTTTATGGAAATAAATTGCGACTCAATAATATCACTCGTTTAAAAGAAGAGAATTATCAAGAAGGTTTTTTGCGAGAAATATTTGTACAATCTTTTGGATATACAATAAATCCAGATGAAAATTATAATCTTACCACAGAATACAAAAATTGGAACGATGCCAGAAAAGCCGATGGAGCAATACTGAAAAACGGAAAAGCCATTGGTGTAATAGAACTAAAATCTACAAAGACAAAAAATCTTGAATCGATAAAAGAACAAGCATTTGGCTACAAAGTTAACCAACCAGATTGCAAATATGTTATTACTTCTAATTTTCAAAATCTTCGTTTTTATATAGATAATGCTACTGAATACGAGGAGTTTAATTTGTTTCATCTTACTTTACACGATTTTAAACGACTATATTTGTTGTTGAGCAAAGACAGTATTTTTAACAATTTGCCAGCAATAATGAAAGCCGAAACAAAACTACACGAAACAGATATTTCGACCAAACTTTATAGAGATTATAAATCATTTAAAGATAAAATATTTGAAAACCTTGTTTTTAATAATTATAAAAAAAACAAAAATATTGTAGCACTTTCAAAATCGGAGAACCAAAAACTTCTTCTTTTCAAGAAATCTCAAAAACTGTTAGATAGACTATTATTTGTTTTTTTTGCAGAAGACTGCGGATTAATTCCGCCAAATGCTATTAGTAAAATAATAGAACAATGGGAACAATATCAAGAATTGGACGACTATAAAACACTTTATAGTAGGTTTCAAAAAATGTTTACACATTTGAACAAAGGTCATGTTTATAAAAAATGGGGAGAAATACCTGCATATAATGGAGGACTTTTTTCTTACGATGAAATACTGGACCATCCGCAACTATTATTAGACGATGAGATTTTAAAAAATGATAGTCTAAAAATATCATCTTATAACTTTAGTACAGAGATAGATGTAAATATTCTTGGACATATTTTTGAACATTCGCTCAACGAAATAGAAGAAATGGAGATAAGTCTTAGTGGACAAAAAAAATATGATGCTTCAAGAACTACAAAACGCAAAAAAGATGGCATTTTTTACACCCCCCAAAATATTACTAATTATATAGTTGACAACACGCTTGGAAAACTGTGTAGAGAGAAAATG
>JAOZTW010000727.1 GCA_029938985.1 Bacteroidales bacterium
TGCTTTTTGAATTAGTAAGTGCTGGTGTTCAGATTTTTATAACAACGCATAATCACTTATTTTCACAACATATTTCACTATATAACGAATACAAAGAAACTTTCGAAAATATAAATTTCCCAAAAAGTAAGTTTTTTGCATTGTATAAAGATAAAAATAGAAAAACGAGTATTGAAGTTGGTGATGATTTATTAGATATTCAGCATAATTTAATTTTAGATGAACACGTCCGACTAACTGATAAAGAACAAGAATTAATAAATAAATCTGAAAAATTATAAATTATGGCTGAATACAAGATGGAATTTGAAGAAAGTCGATTAAAATTCTTGTTTAATGAACAATTCTGGAATTCAGTTATTCAATTTGATGAACATGTTGATTATAAAAACATAAAATCAAGATTATCAGGAACAAAAGGAGTTGACTTCTTAGGTGTTTTTCAAAATAACGTTTACTTCTTTGAAATAAAGAATTTTAAAGATTATAGGATTAAAAACAAAGACAAACTAAATAATATCGGAGATAAATTAATGACCGAAATAGCACAAAAAGTTAGAGATAGCTTATCTTGTATTATTTCAGGTAAATTAAATTCTACAAACGATAAAGAACTTTGGAATGATTTTTTAAATATAATAATTGATAACAATAAAGATATTAAAGTTATTTTGTGGTTAGAGATAGATAATAACACAAATTCAAATAACACAATAAGACAAAAGAATAGAAGAAATCGTAATTCTGTAAACTTAGCAGAATATAAAAAAAAACTACAATCAAAGTTGAAATGGTTTATTCCTAAAAGAGCAAATATTACAATCCTAAATTTGAATAATTATCAAAATAATTTGAATTTAACAGTAGAAAATTTACCTTATGAAAATGATAATTAAAGCACATATCATGATCTTGGAAATGGACAGTCTGAAAAAGAACTTATCTCTGATGCAAGATGACAGCAAAAATAGAAATACATCAAATAATGGTTTAATTATTTTTTTTGTTATCCTAAGTATTCCATCTTTACTTTTAATCCTAAAAATTATTGAATATATACCATCAAAAAAGGCAAAACCTCATACATATGAAAAAGAAATAGAAACAGATATTTTGGAAAATTTCAATATAATAAAACAAAGGCTCTATAATGAAATTGAAAATAATTACAATCAGTCAAATTTGCATTTTTTAATAGCTTTTCTAATTTCATGGTTTTTAATTTCATTTATTGGATACTTCTTTATATTCTCATATAATTCTTCATTCAAAGAATTAGAAAACTGGATAGATTTTACCATATTATATCTACCTCGCTTACTAATTGTTATTGGTTTTGGAACATTATTTCTATACTATATGAAATCGTATAAAACTAAATTGATTGATATCAAATATTATCAAAATGAAATAACAAATATTGAACTTAAATTAATTGCTTTTAATACTGCATTTATTAAAGATAATAATGTAAGTGACAAAATTTTAATGAATTTTATTGAAACTGAACGTAATTATAAGTTAAATACGAATGAAACGACAAAAGAATTAGAACATCTTAAAATAGAAAATGAACTTAATACCAAATACTTGGACAAATTTTGGGATTTAGCAAATATATTTAAGGAAAACAATAAACAAAATTCAGGTAAATAGAAAGAATAAAAGCTATTTGCTGAAATATTAATAACTTTAAACTTTCTCTATCAGTTGATAGAGAATTAAGCAAAATTTTAAAATGCAGGAAATAAATACAAATAATTATAATCAGTTCTTTAATCAAATTTTGAAAAAAATTGAAAAAGCACGTTATGAAGCCTTTCAGTCAATAAATAAACACAATATTACGTAAACTTTGAAATAGGAAAAACAATCGTAACAGAGCAGGAGAAAAACTCTTGGGGAAAATCTGTTGTAGAAAGACTGTCAAGAGATTTAACTAAAATAATGGATGGAAAAAAAGGTTATTCTGCACAAACATTGTGGAATATGCGACAATTCTATTTAGAATACAAAGAATATCTTGAATTATTTGAATTAGCTTGTAATGTTCCTTGGATGCATAATATGCTTATTATTCAAAAAATTAAAGATTATAATGCACGAAAATACTACTTGATTGCGACAAAAGAAATGGCATGGAGCAGAGCAGTTTTGCTAAATCAAGTTAAAGCTGATGCGTATGAATACTACTTGACATTGCCAAAACATAGTAATTACGAGACAGCATTACCAGAACATTTATCCGAACAAGCAAATGAAGTGCTAAAAAGTGGATATAATCTTGATTTTTTGGGTATTACAAAACCTGTAAAAGAACGTGAATTGGAGAACTTGTTAGTAAGCAGAATTAAAGATTTTCTACTTGAACTTGGTTATGGTTTTTGTTTTATTGGCAATCAATACAAACTGACACTGAATACGAAAGAGTATTTTGTTGATTTGCTTTTCTATCACAGAATATTAAAGAGCCTTGTTGTAATTGAACTAAAAACAGTTGAATTTCAACCAGAGTTTGCTGGAAAAATGGATTTTTATTTAGCACTTGTAGATGAGCAATTAAAACAAGAAAATGATAATCCTTCAATAGGTATAATTCTTTGTCCGACAAAAGATAATGAAGAAGTTGAATTTGTTTTAAATTTAATACATAAACCAATTGGAGTAGCAGAATATAAATTAACAAAAGAATTACCAGAAAAATTACAAGGGAAGTTACCAACTGCAAAAGAATTAAGTAATAGAGTATTTAATATAGATAACGAACTGAAAACCAAACGCTAATCGAGTAGGCGGCTGGCTACCACTATGGTATTCAGTACACCTCTCACACCACCAAGCGTACAGTTCACGTACTTGGCGGTTCGTTAAC